>CAIMLY010000001.1 GCA_903842425.1 uncultured Alphaproteobacteria bacterium
ACAAGGGCGCCCAGGTCATCCTGCCGTCGGAGCTCTTCCAGGGCCCCTATTTCTGCGTCGCCCAGGAGGAGCGCTGGTTCGCCGAGGCCCATCCCTGGCGCGAGCATCCGTGCGTCACCGCCCTCGCCCCCCTGGCGGCGGAACTGGGCGTGGTCCTGCCCATCTCGATCTTCGAGCGCGAGGGGCCGCACTACTTCAACAGCCTCGTGATGGTGGACGCCGACGGGTCCCTCCTGGGTCTCTATCGCAAGAGCCACATCCCCGACGGTCCCGGCTACATGGAGAAGTACTATTTCCGGCCTGGCGACACGGGCTTCCGGGTCTGGGACACCCGCTTCGGCCGCATCGGCGCCGGGATCTGCTGGGACCAGTGGTATCCGGAGTGCGCCCGGGCCATGGCCCTGATGGGAGCGGAAGTCCTGCTCTATCCCACCGCCATCGGCTCGGAGCCCCATGACGACAGCCTCGACACGGCCGCGCCCTGGCGCCGCGCCATGCAGGGCCACGCCGTCTCCAACGTGATTCCCGTCGTGGGCGCCAACCGAACCGGCTTCGAGCCCTGGGAGGGCTACCCCGGCGGCGGCCAGCGCTTCTATGGCTCCAGCTTCATCGCCGACCACCGCGGGGACCTCGTGGCGGACATGTCGCGCGACGAGGAGGGGGTGGCCCTCGCCACCTTCGACCTGGACTTCCTGGCGGGTCACCGGGCGGCCTGGGGCTTCTTCCGGGACCGCCGGACCGACCTCTACGGGGCGCTGACGGCGCCGAGGCCCGCGTGATCGTCACCGACCGGCTCGTCCTTAGGCCCTGGACGGACGCCGACCGCCCGGACTTCGCGGCGATCAATGGCGACGCCCGGGTGCACGACTGGCTGGGCGGGCCGATCTCGCCCGCGGCGACCGACGCCATGATCGACCGGATCAACGCTGCGATCGCCGCCGACGGCTTCGGCCTGTGGGCGGCGGAGCTTCGCGCCGACGGTCGGCTGGCGGGGATGATCGGCCTGTCCCGGGTGGCGGCGGGCGACCTGCCCGTGGGCCCCTGCGTGGAGATCGGCTGGCGGCTCCACCCGGACTTCTGGGGCCTCGGCCTCGCCAGCGAAGGCGCCCGGGCGGCCCTGGACTGGGGTCTTGGCCCCGGCGGCCTGGCGGAGATCATCGCCTTCACGGCAGTCTCCAACCTGGCCTCCCAGGCGGTCATGCGCCGGATCAGGATGACCCCCGACCCGACGCGCAACTTCGACCACCCGCGCCTGGCGCAGGACCATCCCCTGCGCCGCCACGTGGTCTGGTCGGCTCGTCCCTAATTCCTCCCCCCAGGGGGAGGTGGGCCGCGCAGCGGGCCGGCGGGGTCTGCGAAGGTGCGGCGTCTCGCCTCCGGCCTAGCGCAGGACCGTCAGGCCGTTGCGGATGACGGTGACGTTGCGGGCCTTGACCCGGGCCTCGAACGAGATGGCCTTGCCGTCCCTCCAGATGTCGACGGTGATCACGTCGCCCGGGAAGACCGGCGAGGAGAAGCGGGCCTGGTGGGAATAGATCTGGTCGGCGTCGAAGCCGGTCACTTCCTGCAGGATGGCCCGGCAGGTGATCCCGTAGGTGCACAGGCCATGCAGGATCGGCCGGTCAAAGCCCGCCTTCCTGGCCACGCCGGGGTCGGAGTGCAGGGGGTTGCGGTCCCCGTTCAGGCGGTAGAGCAGGGCCTGGTCCTCGCGGGTGGCGAAGTCCACCGAGATGTCCGGCGCGCGGGTCGGCACGGCGTGGGGCTCGGGCGCACCTTCGGAGGGGCCGCCAAAGCCGCCGTCGCCGCGGGCGAAGGTGGAGCCGGTCAGGGTGGCGACCTTCTCGCCCTTCTCGTCGGTCCACACAGTCTCGTTGATGATCACCGCGCCCTTGCCCTCGCCCTTGTCGAAGGCGCCGACGGTGCGGCCTTCGGCGGTGAAGGTCCCGCTGGTCGGGAGGGGCTTGTGGAGCTCGACCTTCTGCTCGCCGTGGACGACCATCAGGAAGTTGATCTGGCTGGGCCGGTGACCGGGCGGCATCTCCGGGGCCGGGCCGGCAGCCCCACGGAGGGCGGCCGCCAGCACGGTCGCGGCGGTCGGAACGACCTTCAGGCCCTTTTCATAGACGAACGGGAGTTCGGTCTCGTTCATCGGGTCCTGCCCCAGGCCAACGCCGAGGGCGTAGAGCATCACGTCCTTGTCGCCATACGAGAAGGACCGCGGCGCGGTGCGCTGCTGGAGGATGTCGGGATAAAAGATGGCCATGAAATCGTTTCCTCTCCACGGGGGGCTGCGCCGCCCATTCTTATGCGCGGATTGAAGCGGGTCGGACCCGCCGGCGCAAGCCGCCCCCGCCCCGATTTGCCGCCAATCCTGCAATCGGTTAGAAGCGGCGACCTCTGCAGCGACGGGCCCTCCGTCACTGCGTTTGCGGCATTCGCCCTCCAGACCGAAGGCACCCCATGGCGACCCCCACCCAGATCAACCGCGGCGGCCAGATCACCGGCAGCGTCCTTTTCTACAGCAAGCCCGAGCCCCTCTCGCCCGAGCTGCACAAGGGCATGGGGGTCAAGCGCCTGGACGGTCCCTTCGGCTTCGCCCGGCCCGGCCACGCCGTGCCCCTGACGGTCACCGAGTTCAGCATCGCCTGCCTGACCTTCCCGATCATCTTCGTGGGCGACGACAAGACCCCCCTGGCGGTCATGGGCCTGAACGCAGAGCAGAACATGTTCCTGCGCGAGGACGGCCTGTTTGATCCGGGCATCTACGTGCCGGCCTACATCCGCCGGTATCCCTTCGTCTTCGCCAATGACGACGCGGCCCAGCAGTCGATCCTCTGCATCGACCGGGCGGCCGAGTTCATCGTCGAGGGCGGCGACCTGCCCTTCTTCAATCCGGACGGCAGCCCCAGCGAGTACACCCAGAACTGCATCGAATTCTGCAACAACTACGAGATCGAGCGGCAGAAGACGATGGGCTTCATCCAGCTCCTCAAGGACCTGGACCTGTTCGAGGTGAAGCGCGCCACCCACACCCCGATCAACCCGGACGGCACGGCGGGCGAGCCCCAGCAGATCGCCGAGTACTTCGGCATCTCGGAAGAGAAGCTTAACGCCCTGCCGCACGACAAGCTGGCCGAGCTGCGTGACAACGGCGCCCTGCAGCAGATCTACGCCCACCTGATCAGCCTCTTCGGCTGGGACCGGCTGGTCGCCCTGCAGATCTACAAGATGTCCGAGGCCGAGGCCCAGGCCGTCTAGCGCGCGAAAACCGAGCGGGTCAGGCAGGAAAAGACCAGCCGGCCCGCCTCATCCAGCAGGTCATGCTGGGCGATGACGATGCCCTTGCCGTCGCCTACCGGATCCTTGCCCATGATGGTCATGCGTCCGCGCAGGACCTCGCCGGCCGGCGGGTTGCGGACCCAGCGCAGGGCGTCGACGCCCAGGCGCTTGGTCTGCGGCCAGCCGATCGTCGCCAGGGCGTCCAGCCGGCTCCAGACCGCGTAGACCATGGCGTCCGGCGCCCCGCGGTCGGCCGGCCAGCCGGGGGCGAAGGCCTCGATGAAGGCCTCGAGGGCGCGCCCATCGACCCGGAAGTCGCCAAGGTGCGCCACCTGGCCGATCTCGATCTCGTCAAACCTGCCCGGCACGCGCGGGTCTCCCTTTCGCGGTTTCGCAAACGCGGGGATCATGAGGGCAGGCGCGCCTGAAATCGAGCCCCTCCGTCCGTCTGCGGCTGATTGCCATGGCGGGGCGTCGGACCATATTAGGCGCAGGCCCGGTCTGCGTGACCGTCGGGGGATGACATGCTCAAGAGACGGCTCGCCAGCCTTGCAGCCCTGCTGGTCCTGTCGGCTGGCCTCGCGGCGTCCCCGGCCCTGGCGGGACCGGTGCGCACCGGTCACCTCACCGCCGAACTCGCCGCCGCCACGCAGGGGGTCGCGCCGGGCGGCGAGGTGCAGCTGGTCCTGCGACAGGTCATCGACAAGGACTGGCACACCTACTGGCGCAACTCCGGGGATTCCGGCGCGCCTACCGAACTGGCCTGGACCCTGCCCCCGGGCTGGTCGGCCGGCGACATCGTCTGGGCCCCGCCTGCGCGCAAGCCCATCGGCCCCCTCATGAACTATGGCTATTCAGGCGAGGTGCTCCTGCCGGTGACGGTCCGGGCGCCGGCCTCCGCCCGGCCCGGCGATCGGGTCACCCTGCGGGCCAAGGCCGCCTTCCTCGTCTGCTCGGACGTCTGCGTCCCCGAGGACGCCGACCTGTCCCTGGACCTGGCGGTGGTCCCGTCCGACCCGGCGCCGGATCCGGTCTGGGGCCCCCGGGTCGAGGCGGCCCTCGCCGCGGCGCCGCGCCCGGGCCAGGTGCAGGCCGTCCTGTCCAGCGGCCCGGCCGGGCTCCGGATCGCCGCGACGGGTGGGGTCATCGCCGGCGGGGCGGCCCGCGACGCCTATTTCTTCCCCTACGACTCAGGGGTCATCGACCATGCCGCGCCCCAGGTGCTGGACCGCGGGCCGGAGGGTCTGACCCTGACGCTGAAGCCCGCCCCCGGCGCCGCGGCCCCACAGGCCCTGGCCGGCGTACTTTCGGTGGACGGCAAGGTCCATGAGATCGAGGCGAAGCCTGGCGAGGCGCCTCCGGGCGCCGCGGGACTGGGCCCGCCGCCTGCTTCCGGGCCCGCGGCCGGGGCCTCGGGCGGGCTGGCCGGCGCGGTCCTGTTCGCCATCCTCGGCGGGCTGATCCTGAATCTCATGCCCTGCGTCTTCCCGGTCCTGGCCATGAAGGCCGCATCCCTGGCGGGGCATGGCCATGACCGCGCCGCCGCCCGGCTCCAGGGCCTGGCCTTCCTGGCCGGCGTGATGGCCACCTTCCTGGCGCTCGCCGCCCTCCTGCTGGTGGTCCGGGCCGGCGGCGCCGCCGTGGGATGGGGATTCCAGCTCCAGTCCCCGCCCGTCGTTTCAGGCCTGGCCCTTCTCATGCTGGCGGTCGCCCTCAACATGTCGGGCCTCTTCGAGATCGGCGCCTCCCTGCAGGGCATCGGCGCCGGCGCGGCCAGCCGGAACGGCGCGCTGGGCGCCTTCCTGACCGGCGCCCTCGCCGTCGTGGTCGCCGCCCCCTGCACGGCGCCCTTCATGGCGCCCGCCCTGGGCTGGGCCATGACCCAGCCGCCCGCCGTGGCGCTGGCGGTCTTCGCCGGTCTCGGCCTTGGCTTCGCCGCCCCCTTCACCCTGGCCGCCATCGCTCCGGGACTGCTCACCCGCCTGCCCCGGCCGGGCGCCTGGATGGAAACCCTCCGCAGGGTCCTGGCCTTCCCCATGTACGCCGCAGCCGCCTGGCTGGCCTGGGTCCTGGCGGTGCAGGCCGGCCCGGACCTGCTGGCGCGACTGCTGGCGGCCGGGGTCGCCCTGGCGTTCGCCTGCTGGCTCGCCGGCCTGGCCCAGAAGCGGGTCGCCGTCGGCCGTCCGGCCCGCGTGCTGGGCGTATCCGCCCTGGTCGTGGCGGGCCTGGCCGTGGCGGGGGCGGTCTGGCCGCAGCCGGCGTCGGCAGGTTCCGAGGCGCCCGGCGCCGCGGGGACCAGCGCTTCCGGCCTCGCCCATGAAGCCTACACTCCCGACCGCCTGGCGGCGCTGAGGGCCGAGGGCCGACCGGTCTTCGTCAATTACACGGCCGCCTGGTGTGTCACCTGCCAGGTGAACGAGCGGGTCGCCTTCGCCACCCGCACGGCGGCAGAGGCCTTCGAGTCCAGCGGCACGGTCTATCTCAAGGCCGACTGGACCCGGCGCGACGCCGTCATCGCCGGGGACCTCGCCCGCTTCGGGCGCGCCGGGGTCCCCCTCTACCTCGTCTATCCGGCG
>CAIMLY010000002.1 GCA_903842425.1 uncultured Alphaproteobacteria bacterium
GCGTTCCCATGGCCGGCGTGCTCTTCCCCGGCGACGCCCTGGGCCTGGTCCTCCTGCCCATCATGGTCTTCCACCAGATCCAGCTGATGGTGGTCGCGGTGATCGCCCAGAGGTACTCGGAGAGACCCGGGATGCCGGGGGAGACCCGGGCCGGAGGGTGACGCCCGGCCCGCAACGGGCTAAGGGGGCGCATGACCGCCGACACCCCCCTCGCTGACAAGATCGCCCTCGTCACCGGCGCCTCCCGCGGCATCGGCCGCGCCAGCGCCCTGGCCCTGGCCGACGCCGGAGCCCACATCGTCGCCACCGCCCGGACCCAGGGCGCCCTGGAGGCCCTGGACGACGAGATCCTGGCCCGGACCGGACGACGTGCGACCCTGGTCCCGCTCGACCTGGCCGAGCCCGCGGGACTGGACGCCCTCGGCCTGGCCCTCCACCAGCGCTTCGGCCGGTTGGACATCCTTGTCCACGCCGGCGGCGTCCTGGGGGCCATCACCCCCGTCAGTCACGTGGAGCCAGGGCTCTGGGACCGGGTCATGACGGTCAACGCGACGGCCTCATGGCGGCTCATCCGCTCCATGGAGCCGCTCCTGAAGGCCTCGGACGCCGGAAGGGCCCTGTTCGTCACCTCCAGCCGGGCCGCCACGCCAAAGGCCTTCTGGGGCCCCTACGGCGCCTCGAAGGCGGCGATGGAGGCGATCGTCCGCGCCTGGGCTGATGAAATCGAGAACTCCCGCATTCGCGCAGCCATCGTCGATCCGGGCGCCATGCGCACGCGGATGCGCGCCGAGGCCTATCCGGGCGAGGACCCGACGAGCCTGCCCGAACCCGCCGAGATTGGTCCGATGATCCTGGAACTTGCCCTCGGGGACCCGGGCCAGCCGACGGGCGTCAGGTCTTTCCGGGCCTGGAAGGCCGACCGCGAGGCGCGGCCCCCTTCGGCCTGAGGCCTCGCGCCGCAGCCGGTTTCCCGGACGGACGGCCAGGGGGTCCCGCCCGGCCCGTACCGGCCTTCGCCGGAGACTTGGCCAGAGACTTGGCCGGAGACTTCCCAGACGTCTTTCCGGAGACCTTGCCGGACACGGCGGGGCGCTTCGATCCCGGGGACTTCCCCGCGCCGCTCCGCCCCCGGCCAGGGGCAGCAGAAGCCTTTGGGGACGGCCCGTCCACGAAGGGATTGCGGCTCGACCTGACGCTGACCCGGATGGGCACGCCCGGAAGGTCGAAGCTCTCGCGGAGGGCATGCACCAGATAGCGCCGGTAGTGATCCGGAAGCTGGTCGGCCCGGGTGGCGAAGAGGACAAAGGTCGGTGGCCTCGCCTTGGTCTGCGCCATGTACTTCGGACGGACCCGACGGCCATTCACAGCCGGCGGCGGGTGCCGCTGTATGGCCAGGGCCAGCCAGTCGTTGAGGTCACGGGTCTTGACCTTGGTCGACCAGTTCTCATGCACCTTCAGGACGGCCGGCATGAGCCGGTCGAGATTGCGGCCGGTCTCAGCGGACAGGGCCACCAGGGGCGCGCCCCGGACCTGTGGCAGCTGCCGGTCCAGGGACTCGCGGATCTCGGCCAGCCGCGCCTGCGGCTCCTCGATGAGGTCCCACTTGGCGAGCACGAAGACGATGGCCCGCCCTTCCCGCTCCACGAGGTCGGCGATCTGGAGGTCCTGGATCTCCAGGGGATGGGTGGCGTCCATCACCAGCAGGACCACTTCGGCGAAGGTGATCGCGCGGATGGTGTCGGCGGTGGAGAGTTTCTCAAGGCCCTCCTGGACCCTGGCCTTCCGGCGAAGCCCGGCGGTGTCGACCAGCCGGATGGTGCGCCCGCCCCACGACCAGTCCACGGGAATGGCGTCGCGGGTGATGCCGGCCTCAGGACCGGTCAGCAGCCGGTCCTCGCCGATCAGGCGGTTGACCAGGGTGGACTTGCCGGCATTGGGGCGGCCAACGATGGCGATCCTGAGAGGCCGGTCGTCGTCCGGCGCCGTCCCGGCGTCCTCCCCGTCCTCTGCATCGCGTTCGGCCGCCACAGCTGCCTCGAAGTCCGCCTCGTCGGCGTCTTCCGCCTCCTCGGGGTCCTCCGTGTACGCCGACAGGGCCGCGTAA
>CAIMLY010000003.1 GCA_903842425.1 uncultured Alphaproteobacteria bacterium
CCCGGAAGGCGAGTGCGGCAGGATCTGCGCGCGGGTCTCGCCATCGGCCTGATACAGCCGTATCAGCCGTTCATGGAATGGCGCCCCGGTCCGCTTCAGGGCCAGCCAGGGCCGCATCGACCAGCTCGACCAGCGCTTCGATCCGATCACAAGCTCCAGCATGTCCGCCTCCGGCCCCTTCTGGCCGCACGAGCGCCCGCCAGGAGGCGTAATTGCCCCCGGGCGCCTGCGCCGTCCAGACCAGAGACAACAATAACACCCGCCCGGTGCGGATGAGGGAACCCGCCGCCGCGCCTTCAATTGAAAGTTAACGACGAGGGGCCATCTTCAACCTGCGGATCAGAGGAATCGCTCCGCAGGAGACCCCGCCATGTCGACACGCAAGTCTGGCTTCACGCGTTACAGCTCCGATCACTTCGAGCCGCAGGAGGACATGGACCTGGCCGCCCAGCGTCGCCTGCGCGGACAGCTCGAGCATATCGACTACACGGTCTTCGCCTCCAACCGGGAGGTGATCCACACCGCCCTCGGCAGTGCTGACGCCGAGAAGTTCCAGCGACTGGCCGTCGCCGCCGCCCTCGCCCGGGCCCAGTGGGTCAAGGAAGCCCTGGCCATGGCGGAGAATCCGACGGGCTTCGAGACCCGCCAGGTCATGCGGCTCGCCGAGCTGCGCAGCCGTTACGAGGAACTGTCCAGCGTGTACGAGGCCCTGCGCCGGATGGTCGAACGGGGCTACATCACCTACGCTACCCCCGCGGCGTCTGGAGGCTGACGGACGGGCGGTTGTGAAGCGGCGCCGATCCGGACCAAACTCCCGTCCACCTTCCCGGTGACAGGAGCTCCGCAATGCCCCACGACCCTTCCCTCAGCCGCTCGCTCAAGGGTTCCATCGCCCACGTCACCGGCGCCGGGTCCGGCATGGGACGGGCCACCGCCGAGATCTTCGGGGAGGAAGGCGCGCATGTCGCCGTGACCGACTTCAACGGCGAGTCCGCAGAAGCCACGGCGGAGTCCATCCGGTGCGCTGGCGGCTCGGCCGAGGCCTGGGCCCTGGACGTCTCCGACGCCGGCCAGGTCCGCGCCGTCACCGAGGCCATCGCCGGGCGCTTCGGGGGCCTCGACATCCTGGTCAACAACGCCGGGATCTCGGCCTTCAGCCCCATCGACTCCCCGGACTACGACGCCGCCTGGGCGAAATCCCTGGCGGTGCTGCTGACCGCGCACCAGCTGACCATCCGCGCCGCCCTGCCCTGGCTACGGAAGTCAAAAGCCCCACGGATCGTCAACATCGCCTCCACCGAGGCCCTGGGCGCCACCAGCCGCGACAGCCCCTACGCCGCCGCCAAGGCCGGGGTCACCGGCCTGACCCGCGCCCTGGCGGTCGAGCTGGGCAGGGAGGGCATCACGGTCAACTGCATCTGCCCAGGGCCGATCCTCACGGGCATGACCGACCGCATTTCCGAGGCCGACAGGGCGACCTACGCCAAGCGGCGCACGGCCATGGGTCGCTACGGCGATCCCGCCGAGGTGGGCCACATGACCGTCAGCCTCTGCCTGCCCGCCGCCAGCTACATCACCGGCGTCACCATCCCGGTGGACGGCGGCCTCATGGCCCGGAACGCCTGACCCCGTCCCCGCCGCGGAGGCGGTCAGCTGAGCCGCCGTTGACCCCCTCACCGGGCTTTGCCCGGAGCTCCCCCTTGGGGGAGCAATCACCGTCCCAATTCCTCCCCCCAGGGGGAGGTGGAC
>CAIMLY010000004.1 GCA_903842425.1 uncultured Alphaproteobacteria bacterium
GACGGAATAGGACTTGCCGCCCTCGGTCGTCACCTCGGCCCGCAGGTGGGTCTGGTAGCCGTGCTCGTCCCAGTCGCTCTCGATCCGGCACTCCGAGATCAGGTCGTAGATCCCGTCGCGGAAGACCATGCCGCCCTGGCGGGCGCCGCCCTTTCCGTCGCCGATCACCGACAGCATCATCCCGAAGTCGCGGCCGAAGTTCATCGGGCACCAGCGATACCAGTCGATGGCCTGCCAGTGGCGCGGGCCCCAGGACTTGTCCCTCAGGCCGTGGCCATTGATCTCGAAGACCTCGTCACCGACAGTGAACCGGCCGCTGGCGGCGCAGTGCTGCTCGTAGTGGGCCTTGGCGAAGGACTTCTCGGGGTCGATCTCGATCGGGGTCCCGTCCTCGCGAACGGTCTCGCCGCCGTACATGGGCGAGACACCCTCGTAGTCGAGCTCCACCGTGCAGGGCACCGAGGGATTCTCGCGGAAGGCGCGCTTGGGATCGGCCATCTCATGCGGGCGGGCCAGCAGCAGGGCCTTGCCGGAATAGGTCACCCGCAGGCTTTTGAACGGCTCGGCCACCTCGACCTTCAGGCCGCCGGCGTTCATCTCGGTGTTCCCCTCGATGGCGGGCCGCCCGAACATGAAGGCCACCCGGCCGTCCGGCAGGTAGAGACAGACCGTCATCTCGGCGTAGTGCTCGTTGGGACGGTTGCCGATCCGGAACCATCCCCCGGCCTTCCGGGCCGGGTCGAACACGTTGAAGTACATGCTTTCGTTGTAGTTCCTGAAGGTCCCCGGATCGTGCGGGAACTCGTCCTGCGGCTCGAGGCGGGTCTTGAAGCCGGCTGCAGCCCTGGCCATCGCTGTCCTCCCTTGGATCTTTGGGGGCACTACACCACCTCGGGCGGAACTCTCCAAGGCCAGAAAAAGGGCGCCCGGCCGAGGCCGGGCGCAAGGTGGTGATGATGGTGGGATGTCTTCGAAGAAGACGGGTGCAGGCTGGCCCGGTATGGTTAAGCAGGCATTAAGGGCGCAGCGTTCAGGAAGGGGAGCATGAGGATCCACTTCACCGGAATCGCCGGGGCCGGCATGGCGGCCGTCGCCCAGATGATGCAGGACGCCGGCCACCAGGTCTCCGGCTCCGACCAGGATGTCTTCCCGCCCATGTCCACCTTTGTCGAGGGACTTGGCCTGCCGGTCGCCTGGCGCCTGGACGCCGCCAACCTGCCCGCGGACCTGGACGTCCTCGTCCAGGGGGCCAGCGCCAAGCTCGGCGGCGATGACAATGTCGAGGCCCGCTCCGCCCGGGAGCGGGGCGTCAGGGTCACGACCTTCCCCGAACTGGTCGGCGAACGGACCCGGGACCGGGTCAACACGGTGGTGGCGGGAAGCTTCGGCAAGTCCACCTGCGCGGCCCTGGCCGCCCACGTGCTGAGGTCCTGCGGGGTCGACGCCGGCTGGCTGGTGGGCGCCATCTCGCCCTCGCTTCCGGCGACCGGCCGCTGGGGAACCTCATCCGAAATGATCCTCGAGGGTGACGAGTACATCGTCGGGCCGAACGACCGGCGGTCCAAGTTCGCCCTCTACCATCCCCGGCGGCTGCTCCTGACCTCCCTTGTGCACGACCACGTCAACGTCTTCCCGACCTTCGCCGAGTACGAGGCGCCCTTTCGCGCGCTCCTGCGGGGCCTGCCGGCGGACGGGCTGGCCATCCTCCGCGACCATCCGGCGGTGCGCGAGGTCGCCGGCGAGACCCGCGCGCGGATCGTCTGGTACGGCGGCGGGGAGGGTGGATGGCATGCAGAGGACGAGGTCGTCGGCGCGGTCAGCCGTTTCGTCCTCGTTTCGCCGGACGGGACGCGCACGCCCATGACCACAGGTCTCCTGGGCGCCCACAACATCGAGAACATCGTGGGCGTCTCGGCCCTGCTGCTCGAGACCGGCCTGGTGGA
>CAIMLY010000005.1 GCA_903842425.1 uncultured Alphaproteobacteria bacterium
AGGACGGGTTCTCGGTGGTGGCACCGACCAGGGTGATCACCCCCTCCTCCACCCAGGGCAGGAAGCCGTCCTGCTGGGCGCGGTTGAAGCGGTGGATTTCATCCACGAACAGGAGTGTGGCCTGGCCCGCATGGCGCCGGACCCGCGCCTGCTCGAAGGCCTTCTTGAGGTCGGCCACGCCGGAGAAGACGGCGGAGATCTGCTGGAACTCGTAGCCCGCCGCCTGGGCGAGGAGCCGGGCGATGGTGGTCTTGCCCACGCCCGGCGGGCCCCAGAGGATCATGGAGGACAGCCGCCGGGCCGCGGCCATGCGCCCGATGGGACCGTCAGGAGACAGGAGGTGGTCCTGTCCCGCGACCTCGTCCAGGGCCTGCGGCCTCAGACGCTCGGCCAGCGGCGCCGGGTTGGGCGGGGTCAGGCCCGCAGCTTCGAACAGGTCGGCCATGCCCGGAGACTAGCCGCTTCGCGGACCGCGGTCAGGTGCGGAAATTGGCGGTGATCTCGCGGTCGCCCCGCAGGATGGTGACCTGCCAGGTTCCCGCCGGCGCCGACAGGGCGGCCCTCAGGTCGGAGACCGTTGCGATCTCCCGCCCGTTCACCCGGCGCACCACGTCGCCGGGTCTCAGCCCGGCGTTCATGGCGAAGCCGCGCGAGATATTGAGGACCAGGACCCCACGGGCGGCGAAGGGATCGACGCCGATCTCGTCGGCCACGGCCGGCGAGACATTGACGACCGTCGCGCCCTGGAAGGGATTGCGCCCTTCGACCTGCCAGTCATCCCGGGCGGGACGGGCCGGAGGCGGCTCCGCCCTCAGGCTGGCCTTGACCATACCGCCGCCCCGGCGGATGCCCAGGCCCAGGAGTTCGCCGGGCCGGGCCGCTCCGACAGCAAAGGAGACAGCCGCCGGATCGTCCACGGGCCGGCCGTTGACCGACAGGATGATGTCGCCCGACTTCAGCCCCGCCCGGTCCGCAGGACCGCCGGGCCAGATGTCGGCGACAAGGGCGCCCTGAGGCTTGTCGAGGCCGAGGCTGCGGGCGATCTCCGGAGTCACCGGCTGGGTGCGGGCGCCGAGCCAGGAACGGACAAGGACATTGCCGCCGCCGGCGGCGGCCTCCACGACCCGGCGGACCATGGCCGCGGGAATCGCGAAGCCGACGCCCGCCGAGGCGCCCGAACGCGACACGATGAAACTGTTCACCCCGATGAGGTCGCCATCCATGTCGACCAGGGCGCCCCCCGAGTTGCCGGGATTGATGGCGGCGTCGGTCTGGATGTAGGTCATGGGCGCCCCGCCCTGCGGATCCGCCGTCCGGTTCAGGGCCGAGATGATGCCGTTCGTGACCGTCTGGCCGACCCCGAAGGGATCGCCGATGGCCAGGACGAGGTCGCCGACCTGGGCCTCGTCGGAATCGTCGATGGGCATGACGGGAAGGCGCTCCGCGCCGACGTCGATCTTCAGGACGGCGAGGTCGCCGCGGGGGTCCACCAGCAGGACCTTGGCCGGGAACTCGCGCCGGTCCGACAGGGCGACGGTGATCTCCCGCCCCCCTTCGACGACGTGGTTGTTGGTGATGATGATCCCGTCGGCCCGGACGATCACGCCGGATCCAAGTGAGCCCTCAACGCGGCTGGGCGGGACCCCCATGCCGAACATCTGCCAGAAGGGATCAACCTGCTGGCGAACCACGCGCTTGGCCGAGATGTTCACCACCGCCGGCGCCGCCCGCTTCACCACCGGGGCGAAGGAAGCCTTCATGTTGAGGGCGTCGGAGGGCGCGGCGCGGGTGGGCTGGGCCAGGGGCGGCGGCTGCGCCTCGGAACGACTGGTCGGGCCAGAGCAGGCGGCGAGCAGGACGAGGGCTGGGATAACATAACGGGGCAGGCGCATCGGATTCCTCTCAGGAAGCCCCGTGGTGATCCCTCAGGTTTTCGGCGCAATCAAGGCGCGCAGCGACCTCAGGTCTTGGAAGGCTCCACGCCTGCGACTGGCGGGGTCGGATCGGGCCGGCCAAACCGCCAGGCGACGGCCAGGGCCGCGAACATCAGGGCGGAGGCGATCAGGATGGGCAGGCCGGGCCAAGCCACCATGTCCTCGTGCCGCAAGGCGAAGGCGAAGCTGCCGCCGAAGAGGAAGGGGCCGATGATGGTGGCGATCCCCGTCAGGCTCTGGTTGGCCCCCTGGAGACGCCCCTGCGCCTCCGGGCCAACCCTGCGCGTCATGAGGCCCTGCAGGCCAGGACTGAGAAGATTGCTGAGGGCGAAGACTGGCGCTGCGGCAAGGTAGAGAAGTCCGGTGGGCGCAAGCCCATAGGCGAGGAAGCCCAGGGCCGCGCCGGCACAACCGATCAGCAACGCGCCGCGCTCGCCCACCCGCCGGACCACCGGCCCGATAACCAGGGTTTGCATGAGGATGCCCAGGGCCCCGGTGAGGAACATGGTCAGGCTGATGGTCTGGATGTCCCAGTGATACCGGTAGCCCGTGTAGAGCACGAAGACCGCCGGCAGGACGTTGTGGGCGATCTGAAACAGGAAGCCGACGGTGGCGAGACCCATCAGGCGGCCCTGTTCCCGAAGGAACTGCAGTGATCCCACGGGATTGGCGCGACGCCAGTCGAACCGTGCACTGCGCCTTTCCGGCGGGAGGGACTCGGGGAGAACGAAAAGGCCGTAGAGGAAGTTCAGGAAGGCCAGGGCGCCCGCGACGGCGAAGGGCAGCCGGATGGCGAAGTCCCCGACCATCGACTCCATGAGGGGACCCGCCAGAAATCCGCCCAGCACGGGGCCGATCAGGAAGCCGAAGCCGAAGGACGCGCCCATGAACCCGAAGTACCGGGCGCGCTGGTCCGGCGGGGTCACGTCGGCGACGTAGGCGTTGGCGGTCGAAAAGCTCGCCGCCGTCATGCCGTTCACGATCCGCGCCAGGAAGAGCCACATCAGGCTGGGTGCGAAGACCAGGAAGAGGAAGTCGAAGGCCAGGCCCAGGAAGGAGATCAGGAGCACAGGCCGCCGTCCGATCCGGTCCGAGAGAACTCCCAGGATAGGCCCGAAGATGAACTGCATCAGGCCCCAGACGGCGCCAAAGACCATCGTCCACTCCGCCGCAGAGGCGGTGTCGCC
>CAIMLY010000006.1 GCA_903842425.1 uncultured Alphaproteobacteria bacterium
AGGGCAGAACGGCTCATTGGCATGTCGATGGAGAGTTCCCCCAGGCTCCGCTCCAGGCGGGCGAAATGGCCCTCCGGGTCACAGAGGCGGCCATCGGACATGGCCCAGACCTCGTAGATGGCGTCGGCCAGCTGGTAGCCCCGGTCCTCGATGTGCACGGCGGCGTCGGCGTGCCGGACATAGGCGCCGTTGACGTAGGCGATGCGTCCCATCAGGTCTCCTCCCCTTCCGTGAGGGCGCGGCCCCCGGACAGGCCGAGGGACTTCAGTTTCCGGTGCAGGGCGGACCGCTCCATGCCGATGAAGGCGGCGGTCCGCGAGATGTTGCCCGAGAACCTCATCATCTGGGCGTGCAGGTACTCGCGCTCGAACACCTCCCGCGCCTCCCGCAGGGGCAGGGCGATGATCCGCTCGGCGCCGAACCCGGACCCCGCGCGTTCCCTTTCCTCGGGCTCGGGGGGGATCATCGCGGCGGTGATGGGCTCGGCAGGGTCGCCGGACGCCAGGATGAGCAGGCGCTCGATCTGGTTCCGCAGCTGGCTCAGGTTCCCGGGCCAGGGACGGACCTGCAGGGCCGCCAGGGCGTCGTCCGACAGCCGCCGGCGCGACAGGCCCGCGCCTTCCGAGATGCGCTGGACGAAGAAGTCCACCAGCTCGGGGATGTCCTCGCGCCGCTCCGCCAGGCCGGGGACGCCCAGGGGCACGACGTTCAGGCGATGGAAGAGGTCCTCGCGGAACCGGCCCTCGGCGATCTCGGCGCGCAGGTCCCGGCAGGTGGACGAGACCACCCTCACGTCGACCTGGACGTCCGAGGCGCCGCCGACCCGGCGGAAGCGCTGGTCGACCAGCACCCGCAGGATCCGGCTCTGGGTCTCCCGCGGCATGTCCGCCACCTCGTCGAGGTAGAGGGTGCCGCCGTGGGCCCGCTCGAAGACCCCGATCTTGGCGGGGCGTCCCGACTCCCCCTCCTCGCCGAACAGCTCGATGTCCACCCGCTCCGGCGTCATGCCGGCGGCGCTGATCACCATGAACTCATTCCGCGCCCGGGGGCTGGCGGCGTGGATCATCCGCGCCACGGTTTCCTTGCCCGCGCCGGGCGGACCCGAGATCAGCACCCGGCTGTTCGCGGCGGCCAGCTTGTTGATCAGCCCGCGAAGCTGCTGCACGGCGGGAGAGCGGCCGATCAGCCCGTCCGGGGTCACCGTCCGGGCCCGCAGGCGACGGTTCTCGCGGCGCAGGTTCGCGGCCTCCAGCGCCCGCTCGACGACCAGCAGCAGCCGGTCCGACTTGAAGGGCTTCTCCAGGAACTCGTAGGCGCCGCGCTTGATGGCGCTGACGGCCGTCTCGATGTTGCCGTGGCCCGAGATCATGATCACCGGCAGGTCGGCGTCGAGCCCCTTCACCAGGTCCAGGAGCTCCAGGCCATCCATGCCCCCGCCCTGCATCCAGATGTCGAGGATCAGCAAGGCCGGCTTGCGCGCCCGGATCTCCGCCAGGGCGGATTCGGAGTCGTTCGCCGTGCGGACCGCATACCCCTCGTCCGTCAGTATGCCCGCGACCAGCTCGCGGATATCGGCCTCGTCGTCCACCACAAGCACGTCAGCCGCCATCACACGGTCTCCTGTTTCGGGGTCGTTCGCGGGGGCGCCGCGCCGGGCAGCGGCAGCCGGAGCCGGACGCAGGCCCCCGGCCCGGCCTCGGCGTCCGCCAGTTCAAGTTCGCCGCCATGGTCTTCCATCACGCGCTTGACGATGGCCAGGCCCAGGCCCGTTCCCTTCTCCCGCGTGGTCACATAGGGCTCGGTCAGCCGGTCCCTGTCCTTCCGGGGAAGCCCCGGGCCGTTGTCCTCGACCACGAAGGCGAGGCCCGCCTCGTCAACCCGGATCCCGGCCTGGATGCGGCCCGCCGGCTCAGCCGAGACGGCCAGGCGCGCCCGCACCGCCTCGGAGGCGTTCTTGAGCACATTGGCCAGGGCCTGGGCCAGCATGCGGCCGTCGACCCTCAGGATCACCGCCGGCAGGGGCTCGGAAACCACCCAGTCGAGGTCCGGGTCCGCCACCCGACGGGCGAAGACCGCTTCCCGCAAGAGTTCGGCGGCGTCCTGGTCCGACAGCTGGGGCGCCGGCATCCTGGCGAAGGCCGAGAACTCGTCGACCATCCGGCCGATGTCGCCCACCTGCCGCACGATGGTCTCGGTACACCGGTCGAAGGTGTCGAGGTCTGCGGCCTCCACGTTCCGGCGGAACTTCCGGCGGATTCGCTCGGCGGACAGTTGGATGGGCGTCAGCGGGTTCTTGATCTCGTGGGCGATCCGCCGGGCCACGTCGCGCCAGGCGGCGTTGCGCTGGGCCGAGACCAGCCGGGTAATGTCGTCGAAGGTCAGGACCAGCCCCTCCCCGGTCCGGCTGGCGCGCACGCGCAGCCTCAGGGTCTCGCGCCCGCGGCTGACATCGACCTCGCCCTCGGCGTGGCCCACGGTGCGGGCGATGGCGAGGATCTCGCCCACCTCGGGCGCCGCGGCTTCGAGCGTCATGGGCGAGGCGAAGACCGGGTCCTCCGGCAGGTCGAGCAGGCGTACGGCCTGCCGGTTCACCGCCGAGATCCGCCCGTCCGCCCCGGCCGCCACGACCCCTGCGGACACCTCCGACAGCACCGTCTCGATGAACAGCCGGCGCCGGCGCGCCTCGTCGCTGGCGCGGGTCAGGGCCTCCTGCTGCTGCGAGAGATCCCGGGTCATGTCATTGAAGGCCCGGGAGAGCACGGCGATCTCCTCTGGGTCCGACCCGGCGTCCACCCGGGCGGTCAGGTCGCCCCCCGCCACCCGCGCCGCCGCCTGCACCAGGCGGCCCACAGGCGCCGAGATGGAGCTCGCAGCGCCCATGCCCAGCCAGACCGCGCCGATCAGCACCAGCAGGGCCGTCTCCACATAGGCCAGGGCGAAGGCCCTCTGGATGCGCTCCCGGCTCTGGGCGGCGTCCCGGTAGGACACCAGGGCCTGCTCCGCCTCGGTAAGGTTCTCCACCACCCCCTCGCCGACCGGGCGAACGAGGTAGAGGTAGGCGTCCGGATAGGCCTTCAGGCGGAACAGGGTCCGCGTCAGGTTGGCGGAGACGAAGATGTCGCCCTCGTCGGCCGCCCGGAAGGCCGATTCCGGGGGCGTCAGGAAGGCGGGCGACGCCGGGGCCTCGGCCCGGGCCAGCACCCGCCCCTCGCGGTCGATCAGGTAGGCCGCCGGAAAGTCGTTGTCCGCCGCCTGCTGCGCCAGGAAGAGGCCGAAGGTCACCGGCGAGTCCCCCAGGGCGCCCGCCGCCCCGTTGAGGTCGGCGGACATCAGGGTGACGTGCTCGCGCACGTATCGCTTCTGCTCCTCGAGATAGCTCCGGAAGACCGTCGCCGAGTTCTCCACCACCGTCTGGACCCGGGTGGAGAACCAGTCCTCGACGCCCCGGTTGACCAGGACGCCATAGAACAGGGCCACGACGAGGGCCGGTGCGGTGGCCGCCGCCGCGAACAGGGTGACGAAACGCAGGTGCAGGCGGGCGCCCGGGTCGGCCGTCCGGGCCCTCAGCAGGCCCAGCACGGTGCGCCCCGTGGCCATCAGCAGCCAGAGGATCAGCACCAGGCTGACGCCCAGGATCCAGAGGATGTTCAGGCTCGCCGGCGCGAGGGGCCCCGACTGGGGCGGCGAGGCGGCGAGCAGGATGGCCACGCCCGTCAGCAGGGCCGCCGCCAGATAGACCCCGCCCGTGGCCATCCTGGACCCCGCCAGGACGCGCAGCCGGCCCAGCCGGCGACCGGCGGCCTCAAGGATCGGACTCAGACCCAGCATCCCCGCATGCTAAGGCCGAGTGTGCTTTCGGATCAACAGGTCGTTGCCGAAAAGCGTCAGGGCCTAGCGGCGCCCGCGGCTCATCTCCACGCCCAGGTCCTGGATCTTCTTGCGCAGGGTGTTGCGGTTCAGGCCCAGGATCTCCGCGGCGCGGACCTGGTTGCCCCGGGTGCCTGAAAGGGTCAGGGCGATGAGCGGCCGCTCCACCTCCTCAAGGATCCGGTCGTACAGGCCGGCCGGCGGCAGGCCGTCCGGGAAGGTGGCGAAGTGGGCGGCCAGGTAGCGCTCCACGAGTCCGGCCAGGGTCACCGGCCCGTCCTGCCCCTTCAGCGGCGCCTGCTGGTCGGCCAGCTCCAGCTCGATGATCCGCGCGGTGATCAGCTCCTCGCCGTACAGGGCGCAGATCCGACGGATCAGGTTCTCCAGCTCGCGCACATTGCCCGGCCAGGGGTGCGCCTTCAGCCGCTCCAGGGCGCCGGCGTCGATAGTCTTGGCCGGCAGGCCCTCGCGGTTGGCGCGCAGCAGGAAGCTCCGGGCCAGGTCCGGGATGTCCTCGGCCCGGTCGCGCAGGGGCGGGATGCGGAGGGGCGCCACGTTCAGGCGGAAGTAGAGGTCTTCCCGGAACAGGCCCTGCTGGATCAGGGCCCGCAGGTCGCGGTTCGTGGCCGCAATGATCCGGACATTGGGTCGCCGGCCGGTTCGCGGGTTGATCGCCGTCTCCGAGCCGTCGATCACCCGCAGGAGCCGGGTCTGGGCGTCCAGCGGCATGTCGCCGATCTCGTCGAGGAACAGGGTGCCGCCGTCGGCTTCGACCAGCTTGCCGATGTCCCCGTCGCTGCGCCCGAAGAGCTCGGTCTCCACCCGCTCCCGGGGAACCGCCGCCAGGTTGATGACCACGAAGCGGCCGTCCCGGCGCCGGCCCATGTCGTGCAGGGCCCGGGCGACCAGTTCCTTGCCGGTGCCGCTTTCGCCCAGGATCAGGACCGTGAGGTCCGCTCCCACCAGCCGGGCAATGGTCCGGTAGACCTCCTGCATGGGCGCAGATCGGCCGATCAGGGGCAGGCGCTCGTCCCGCGCCGCCCGCGCCTGGGCCCGCGAGGCCTCCACGTCCGCAGGCCGCGACAGGGCCCGCCGGGCCACCGCCGTGATGTCCTCCAGGTCGAAGGGCTTGGAGACATACTCGAAGGCCCCGGCGTCAGCGGCGTTCACGGCGGTCAGCAGGGTGTTCTGCGCGCTCATCACGATGACCGGCAGGCGCGGACGTTCCTTGCGGATCCTCGGCAGGACGTCGAAGACGTTCTCGTCGGGCATGATCACGTCGGTGATGACGAGGTCCCCCTCGCCCTCGGAGACCCATTTCAGCAGGGTGGCGGCGTTGCCCGTCGCCCGAACCTGGTAGCCCAGCCGGGTGAAGGCCTGGCTCAGCACTAGCCGGATGGAGCTGTCATCATCGGCGATGATGATCTTCTTGGCGGCTGCAGAGGCGTTCATGCCGGTTCCTCCGTGACGATGGGCAACAGGACCCGGAAAACCGTCCGGCCGGGTTCGGATTCAAAGTCGATCAGGCCGCCGTGCGCCGAGACGAGCTTGGACACGAGGGCCAGGCCCAGCCCGACCCCGCCGTTCCGTCCGGTCACGAAGGGCTGGAAGAGGCTGTCGCGGAGGTGGGATGGGACCCCCGGGCCATTGTCGATGACCCGCACCTCCAGGGGCGTGCTGCGCAGGCCCCTGGCGCCGCCCGTGCGAATCCGCACCCCGTGGCGGAAGGCGGTCCGGATGATGATCTCGCCCTGGCCGTCGCCCCGCCTGTGCGCCGCCTCGGCGGCGTTCTTCACCAGGTTGAGGAAGATCTGGATCAGCTGGTCCTCGTCACCGGGCGTCAGGGGCAGGGATGGGTCATAGTCCTCGACCACCGAGAGCCCCTCCCCCACTCCGTTCACCGCCAGGGTGCGCACCCGGTCCAGGACGAGGTGGATGTTGATCGGCCGGCAGGTCGGCGCCGCGTCGTCGGAGAAGGCCTCCATGCGGTCCACCAGCCGCTTGACCCGGTCGACCTCGTCGACGATCAGCTGGGCCAGGGGCGTGTCCTCCACCCGCGCCCCGGACTTCAGCAGCTGGGCCGCGCCCCGGATGCCGGCCAGAGGGTTCTTGATCTCGTGGGCCAGCATCCGGCCCAGGCCGATGATGGTCCTGAGGCCCGCGCTCTCGGCCCCGCCCCGCTCGCCGCTCAGGGCGCCGGACCGCACGGTGAGGGTCAGGAGCACCGACCCGTCCTCGAGGGGCGCCGCCGAACCGTCCGCCCGGAAGGCCGCCTGCCCGAACAGGCTGACCTCGAAGCCGCGCTCCCGGACCGATCCGCCCTCCGTCCGCGCCCGCGCCACCAGGGACAGGAGCGGAGAGTCGGGGGCCGCCGCGGCGGCCAGGCCGCTCCGGGTCATCACGCCCAGGGACTGGCCGAACAGGCGCTCCGCCGCCTCGTTGGCGGCCCGGACCTGCCCCCCTTCGGCCACCACGAGGGCCGGCTCGGGCGCCAGGTCGAAGGCCGCCGCCCTCAGGGCCTCTCCTGCCGGCACAGGGGTCACGCCGCCGCCTCCATCGTCCAGAGTTCGGTCAGGCCAAGTTCGACCTCCCGGGGGTCGTCCATCCGGCAGAGCCTGCGACGGGCCTCCAGCCGGACCGCCGGGTCTCCGGGCGTCGCCGCCTCGTCCACATAGGCCGACAGGTGCTTTCGGAAGACCCTCAGGCCCGTGCGGTCGCCGTAGAAGCTCAGGCTTTCAGAAAGGTGGTCCAGCACCACGCCCAGCCGGGCGTCCCGGCCTGGCTCCTCGAAGACGCCGCCCGACAGCCCCGCCTCGATCCAGGGCGCAATCCAGGGCCGGCCATAGACGCCCCGCCCGATCATCACGGCGTCGGCGCCCGACGCCTCCAGCGCCCGCGCCGCATCATGCGCATCCCGGATGTCGCCGTTCACGATCACCGGTACGTCCACCTCGGCCTTGACCTCGGCCACCGCCGCCCAGTCGGCGCTGCCCTTGTAGAACTGGCATCGGGTCCGCCCGTGGACGGTGATCGCCCGTACGCCCCGCGCCTCGGCTCCCGCCGCGATGGCCGGGGCGTTGCGGGAGGCGTCGTCCCAGCCCAGCCGCATCTTGATGGTGACCGGGGTGTCCACCGCCTCGACCACGGCCTCGATCAGACGGAAGAGAAGTTCGGGCTCGCGCATCAGGGCGGAGCCGGCCAGGGCGCCGTCCGTCACCTCCCGGGCGGGACAGCCGAAGTTCAGGTCGATGACATCGGCGCCGGCCGCCGCCGCCAGCCGGGCCCCGGCGGCCATGTCCTCCGGCGTCCGCCCCACCAGCTGGACCACCATACGGGGCAGGCCCTCGCCCACCGCCGCCCGGCGCACGACGTCCGGTCGCCCGGCGGCGAAGGCCGAGCACGCGACCATCTCCGTCGCCACATAGGGCGCGCCCAGGCGCGAGGCGGCGCGCCGGAAGGGCAGGTCCGACACCCCCGTCATGGGGGCGATCCAGACCCGTCCACCGATCTCGACGTCGCCGATCCGGACTGTAGTGCTCATTTTGCAGTCACTCGCATCGCCCTCTTTTTAGGCAATTTGAAACGGACGTAAAGAGGCTGCGCAATCCGGCCCCACTGGACAGCCGCGCCCGCGCCCCTAAACAGCGGGCATGAGTTTCTCCGCCGTCATCGTCGCGGCCGGCGCCAGCCTCCGGGCCGGTCCGGGCGCGCCCAAGCCCTGGCGCGACCTTGGCGGTCGCCCGGTCCTGGCCTGGTCCGCCCGGGCCCTGTCCGGCGCCGGCGCCCGGCGGCTGGTCGTGGTGACGACGGCGGACCGAACCGAGGCCGCCCGGGCGCTCCTGGACGGCCTCCCGGGACTGGTGGTCGTCGAGGGCGGCGCAACGCGCGCCCTCTCCGTCCGGGCCGGCCTCGCCGCCATCGACGGTTCCCCGGACGAACCGGTCCTGGTCCACGACGCCGCCCGCCCCTTCCTGGACGCCGCAGTCGTCGCCCGGGTCCTCTCCGCCCTCGGGACCGCCGACGGCGCCATCGCCGCCCTTCCCGTCCCGGACAGCCTCAAGCGCGGCGGCAGCGAGATCGACGAATCCGTGGACCGCCAGGGCCTCTGGCGCGCCCAGACCCCTCAGGCCTTCCCCCGGGCCGCCCTGCTCGCCGCCTTCGAGGCCTGGTCCGGGGCCGAGCCCACCGACGAAGCCGCCGTCATGGAGGCCGCCGGCGCCCGCGTCGCCCTGGTTCCCGGGGATCCCCGCCTCTTCAAGCTCACCTGGCCCGAGGATTTCGACATGGCCGAGTCCCTCGCCCGTCCCGCCCGCGAGGTCCGCATGGGCCAGGGGATCGACGCCCACCGCTGGGGTCCCGGAGACGGGGTCTGGCTCTGCGGCGTCCGCATTCCCCATGACGCCTCACTGGTCGGCCATTCCGACGCCGACGCCGGCCTGCACGCCCTGACCGACGCCCTGCTCGGCGCGATCGGCGAGGGCGACATCGGACAGCACTTCCCGCCCACGGACGCGCGGTGGAAGGGAGAACCCTCGGCCACCTTCCTG
>CAIMLY010000007.1 GCA_903842425.1 uncultured Alphaproteobacteria bacterium
ACCCCGTCGCCCGACCGTTCGGGGCCAGCAGGCCCATGACCGCCATGAAGGTCTGGCTCTTGCCCGAGCCGCTCTCGCCGACCACGCCCAGGGTCTCGCCGGGGCGGACCTCGAGGGAGGCGCCGCGGACCGCCGGCACGGACCCGTCGCGGGTCTGGAAGTCGATGCGCAGGTCTTCGATGGCGAGGACGGGGCTCGGGGGCTTTGGCGTCACGGGGCGCTCCGCTGGGGTTCGGGCGAACATAGGGCGGCGGGCGCAGAAGGGAAATCGCCAGAGGCCGGGAAGGCCGCTAGACTGGACCCGTGACCCCCCTGCTCCGGCCCGCCCTGTTCCTTGACCGCGACGGCGTCCTCAACGAGGACCGCGGCTATGTCCACCGCTGGGAGGACTTCTGCTGGATCCCCGGCGCCCGCGAGGCCGTGGCCGCCTTCAACGCCCGCGACTGGTGGGTCTTCGTGGTCACCAACCAGTCCGGGGTCGGCCGGGGCTACTATCCCGAGGACGACGTCCACGCGCTCCACGCGCGGATGCTGGAGGAGCTTGCGGCGGCGGGCGCCCGGATCGACGCCTTCTACCACTGCCCCTTCCACCCCGAGGCCCTCGAGGACCGCTACCGCCATCCGGACCCGCCGGACCGCAAGCCCAACCCCGGCATGCTCCTGCGCGCCATGGCGGACTGGCCTGTGGACGCCGCCCGCTCGGTCATGGTGGGGGACAAGGAGATCGACCTGGAGGCCGGCCGGCGGGCGGGGGTGCGCAGCCTCCACTTCCGGGGCGGCGACCTGGCCGCCTTCCTCGCCGCCGAGACCGGCGAGGTCTGAAAGGGCGCATTGACCGGTTCCACCCGGCGCTGCAAACGGAAGACATGAGCGATCCCAATACCAACCTGCCCAAGACCCACCTGCCCAATCCCAACCTGGACGCCGCCGCCGCCATGGCGACCGAGGTCCCCCAGGCCGCCGCCCTCGGCTTCCAGATGGTCTCCGCCGCCGACGCCCGCGGCGTCATGCACGTGCCCTGGCGCGAGGACCTGGTCGGCGACCCGCAGACCGGCGTCATCGCCTCCGGCGTCGTCACCTCTCTGCTCGATCACTGCTGCGGCATGGCCATCACCGCCACCACGGGCGAGCGCCGGCCAACCGCCACCCTCGACCTGCGCATCGACTACATGCGCCCCGCCGCCTCCAGGGCCGGCGTCACGGTCGAGGCCCACTGCTATCACACGACCCGCTCCATCGCCTTTGTCCGGGCCCACGCCTGGGACGCCGACCCGGCGGACCCCATCGCCACCGCCCAGGCCGCCTTCATGCTGGCCGGCCCGGTGGGCCCCGGAACGGGAGGCGCGGCGTGACCCCGGAAGATCACCTCAGGGCCTTCCTGGCGCGGGCGCCCTACATCAACTTCCTGGGCATGACGGCCGAACTGGCCGGCGACGAGCTGACCGGCATCCTGCCCTTCTCGCCCCACCTGATCGGCAACACCCTGCTGCCCGCCCTGCACGGCGGGGTGATCGGCGGCTTCCTGGAGATGACCGCCCTGGCCCAGCTGGCGGTGACCCAGTCCACCCCCCGGGTCCACAAGACCATCGACGTGACCATAGAGTACCTGCGCCCCGGCCGGGCCCTGACCACCTACGCCCGGGCCGACCTGAGAAAGGTCGGCCGCCGCATCGCCAACGTCCACGTCGAGGCCTGGCAGGAAGCCCGCAGCCAGCCCATCGCCGCCCTCCGCGGCCACTTCATGCTGGCCGAGGACTAGGGCGCCTCGTCAGCCTCCAGCGAGGCCGTTGACCCCCTCACCCGGCTTCGCCGGGAGCTCCCCCTGATGGGGAGCAGTTAAGCAGCGCCAATTCCTCTCCCAAGTGGGAGGTCCGGAGGGGGTCAGCCGTCCTGTCGCGCCGCCAGGGCCTTCTGCTCGGCCTGGACCTGTTCGAGAAGGGCCTTTGCCTTGGACTCGGCGGCGGCGTCCCTGCGGTTGCGGGCGTCGATG
>CAIMLY010000008.1 GCA_903842425.1 uncultured Alphaproteobacteria bacterium
GCCGCAAGCTGACCTACTGGTCGGACATGGTCACCAATCCGCCCGGCCACGGCCCCGTGAAGAGCTGGGAGCACAAGTTCCAGGCCCTGACCGAGTGCTTCACCGCCTTCGAGGACCTTTGGAACCAGAAGGTCAACGCCGAGCCTGCGGCCGACCTGATCTCCATGCTGGTGCACAACCCCGCGACCCGCGAGATTGACCGCGACACCTATCGCGGCAACGTCATCCTGCTGATCGTCGGCGGCAACGACACCACCCGCAACACCATCTCCGGCAGCATCGTGGCGCTGAACCAGTTCCCGGCACAGTATGACAAGCTGCGGGCCAACCCGGCCCTGATCCCGTCCATGGTCTCCGAGACCATCCGCTGGCAGACCCCCCTTGCCCACATGGCCCGGGTGGCCAAGACCGACTTCGAACTGGGCGGCAAGACCATCAAGGCCGGCGAGCGGGTGGTGATGTGGTACCTCTCGGGCAACCGCGACGAGGACGAGATCGACAACCCCAACGCCTACATCATCGACCGCGACCAGTCCCGGCACCACATGTCCTTCGGTTTCGGCGTGCACCGCTGCGTGGGCAACCGGGTGGCCGAGCTGCAGCTGACCATCATCTGGGAAGAGATCCTCAAGCGCTTCCCCGAGATCCGCGTCTCCGGCGAGCCGGTCCGCAACTTCTCGGCCTTCGTCCACGGCTTCGAGAGCCTGCCGGTCATCATCCCGAGCCGGAACTGAGCCCGGGCCGGACCGCATGACCGATCTCGCGGAACCGGCGCGCCCTGCCGCGCCGCCTCGGCGACGCGACGCCGGGGCGACCCGCGCGGCCATCCTTGAGGCGGCGAAGCGCGCCTTTGCGGTGACGGGCTACGACCGGACGTCCCTGCGCGACATCGCCGCCCTGGCGGGGTCCGACGTCGCGCTCATCCCGCGCTACTTCGGCGGCAAGGAAGGCCTGTTCACCGAGGCCCTGAAGGCGACCATCGCCCCCGACCGCCTGCGCGACTGGGACCGTCGCCGCTTCGCCCGGGACGTGGCCGAGATGATGGCCGGCGCCGCCGACATCGCCGACCCCCGGACCCGGACCTTCCAGTTCCTGCTGCAGGCGGCGACCTCGCCCACCACCGCGCCCCTGCTGGGGCGGGCGGTGCAGGAGCGCTTCCTGGCGCCCATCCGGGACTGGCTGGGCGACGAGGCCGGTCAGGAACGGGCCCGCGTGCTGGCCGCCATCTACATCGGCTTCCTGGTCGAGCGCCTGATCCGCGGCGCCGCCCTGGAGGGCGCCGAGCGGACGGCCTTCGTCGAGCGCGTGACCGCGGTGATCGACGGGGTGATCGGGCCCCGGGCGGCCTGAGGCCCCCGGACCCGCCTTGTTTGGTTCAGAAGCGCTAGATTGGGGCTGTCTTCCGGGACGTCCGCCGGGCGCTCCAACGCCAGGCGGACAGTCGGTGGAGGGGCCGAGATCCCCCGAGCCTTTTGGGCTGGGCCGGAGCAGGGTCGCCACCGACGTTTCATGACCCGGATGGTTGCAGGGACGCTTGGGTCCGAAGCCACAAGGATGGGTCAATGGAACAGATGGAGTTTAGCAGGAAGATCGCCGGCGTCGATGTGGGCAAGTCTCACCTGGACGTGGCGGTCCATGGACTTGAGGACCTGACGCGGGTGTCCAACACCGCGGCGGGGCATGATGAGCTGGCGGGCTGGCTGAAGGCGCGCGGGGTGGGGCGCGTGGGTCTTGAGGCGACGGGCGGCTACGAGCGGGCTGCGCGCCTGGCGTTGGAGGCGGCCGGGTTCGAGGTGGTGGTTCACCAGCCCCTCGAGGTGCGCCGCTTCGCCCAGC
>CAIMLY010000009.1 GCA_903842425.1 uncultured Alphaproteobacteria bacterium
CGCCTCAAAACAACCCGAAAGGGCCAGAAAACCTCGCCTCAATGCGCCTCAAGGCACAGGACGCAGGGTAACGCAGAAGTCCCCCAAGGGGGGGTGGACTGCGAAGCAGGCCGGAGGGGGTCTCCGACGTCAGACGTGCAGCGCCCGGCCAAAGGCGTCCAGCGCCGCCTCGTGCATGCCCTCGCTGATCGTCGGGTGCGGGAAGACGGTGGCGAAGAGGTCGGCCTCGGTGGCCTCCAGGGTCATGGCCAGGGCATAGCCCTGGATCATCTCGGTGACGTCGGCGCCGATCATGTGGGCGCCGACGAGGGCGCCCGTCGCGGCGTCGAACACCGTCTTGACGAAGCCCTCGGTCTGGCCCGCGGCGATGGCCTTGCCATTGGCCCGCAAGGGAAAACGGCCGACCTTGACCTCAAGCCCCTTGGCCTTCGCCAGGGCTTCCGTCAGGCCGACGGAGGCGATCTGGGGCGAGGCGTAGGTGCAGCCCGGGATGGGGGCGGTCAGGCCGGAGGGCTTCTGGCCGGCGATGTGCTCGACGCAGTGGACGCCCTCGTGGCTCGCCTTGTGCGCCAGCCAGGGCGGGCCGGCCAGGTCGCCGACGGCCCAGAGGCCGGGAACGCCTGTAAAGCCGTGGGAATCCGTGACCACGTGGGTCTTCTCGATCGTCACCCCCAGGGCTTCCAGCCCCAGGCCCTCGACATTGCCGACAATGCCCACGGCGACGATGGCGACGTCGGCCTTGAGGGTCTCGGGAGCCCCGCCGGCCTCGACGGTCAGCTCCACCCCCTTGCCGCTGCGGGCAAGGCGCCGGACGGAAGCGCCGGTCCGGAAGGCGATGCCGCGGGCCTCGAAGGCCTTCTGGGCGGCCGCCGAGACCTCTTCATCCTCGACAGGCAGGATGCGCGGCAGGGCCTCGATCACCGTCACTTCCGAGCCCAGAGCCTTGAAGAAGCTCGCGAATTCGATCCCGATGGCGCCCGATCCGACCACCAGGAGGGAGGTCGGGACCCGGTCCGGGACCATGGCCTCGCGATAGGACCAGACGCGCTCGCCGTCGGGGGCCAGGCCCAGGTCCGGCAGGGTCCGCGCCCGGGCGCCCGTGGCCAGGAGGACGTTGGCGGCCTTCAGGACCCGCTCACCCCCGGCCTTCAGCGCCACGCGGACAACCGGCGCCGGTGCGCCGGCCTCCAGCCGCGCCTCGCCCTCGATGACCGTGACCTTGTTCTTCTTCATCAGGAAGGCGACGCCGGCGTTCAGCTGGCCCGCCACCTTGCGCGACCGCGCGACCACGGCCTCGAGGTCAAAGCCCACCTTTTCGGCGCGCAGGCCGTAGTCCTCAAGATGCCCAAGGGTTTCAAAGGTTTCCGCCGACTTCAGCAGGGCCTTGGTCGGGATGCAGCCCCAGTTCAGGCAGATCCCGCCGAGCTTGTCGCGCTCGACGATGGCGGTCTTCAGGCCCAGCTGGGCGGCCCGGATGGCGGCCACATAGCCCCCCGGGCCAGCGCCGATGACGACAAGGTCGAAGTCCACGGCGGCCTCCCTAGACGATCATGGTGACGGGCTCTTCGATCAGGGCCCGGAAGGCGGCCAGCCAGCGGGCGCCGATGGCGCCGTCGATGACCCTGTGGTCGCAGGTCAGGGTCACGGTCATGAGGGTGCGCGAGACGACCTGGCCGTCACGCACCACCGCCCTCGCCTCGCCCGCACCCACCGACAGGATGGCGCCCTGGGGCGGGTTGATGATCGAGCCGAACTGGCGGATCCCGAACATGCCGAGGTTGGAGATGGAGAAGCTACCCCCTTGGAACTCCTCGGGTTTCAGCTTCCGGTTACGGGCCCGCTCGGCCAGGTCCTTCGCCTCCACGGCGATCTCGGCCAGGCCCTTCTGCTCGGCCCTGCGGAGTATGGGGGTGATCAGCCCGCCGTCGACGGCCACGGCCATGGAGATGTCGGC
>CAIMLY010000010.1 GCA_903842425.1 uncultured Alphaproteobacteria bacterium
CGCGTCCTTCTCGGCGCAGATCATCAGGCAGGGGACGTGGTCGATGCGCTTGGGCAGGTGGGCCGAGCGCTCCCAGTTGCGGGTGAAGTTGCGGTACCAGTTGATGCCGCCGGTGAAGCCGGTGGCCGAGAAGGTCTCGACGAAGGCGGCCAGCTCCTCGGGCGTCAGCATCTGGTTGGCGGTGTCGGACTTGTCCCACTCGGCCAGCAGGTCGCGGAAGGCGAAGGTGGAGGTGGTGGCGGGGCCAGCGTCCTTGTCGATGCTCAGGCCGCCGCTGGGCGGGGCGGGCATGTCCTCGGGCGGCCTGCGCATGAAGAAGCGCATGGTCTTGTCCACGTCCTTGCCGAGGGCCGCGTCGGCCTCGCCGGGCTTCTGGAACCAGACGATGTACATGTCCTCGCCGAAGGCGAAGCGCATGGAGGCGATGGGGTCGTAGTCGCCGCGCGGCGTGAAGGGGGTGTTGAGGCCGATCACCCCGGCCACCCGGTCGGGATGCATCAGGGCCATCTGCCAGACGACGAAGCCGCCCCAGTCATGGCCGCAGAACACCGCCTTCTCGATGCCGAGATGGTCCAGCAGGGCCACCAGGTCGGCGGCCAGGTGTTCCATGTCGTAGTCCTCGACCTTTTCCGGCCGGGAGGTCAGGCCGTAGCCGCGCTGGTCCGGGGCGATGGCCCACTGGCCCGCGGCCTCGCAGGCCTTCAGCTGGTGGCGCCAGGAGAAGGCCAGCTCGGGAAAGCCGTGGCAGAAGACGATCGGCACGCCCTTGCCGCGGGCGACCTCGTAATAGGCCATGTCGATCCCGTTGACCTGGGCCTTGGCGACGGGGGGCATCTGGCGGGCGAGTGCGGACATTCGGGGGCTCCTGGAGAAACTTCCCCTATCTTGGCCAGACCCGGCGGGGGTATGGCAAGGGCCAGCGCGGGGGAAGGCGGCATGACGACGGCGAGTGAAGGTGGGTCGGGAGCCAAGGGAACCGGCTGGGGCCTGGTTGTCCTGCTGGGCGCCCTGACGGCCTTTGCGCCCATGGGCATCGACATGTACCTGCCCAGCCTGCCGGCCATCGGGGCGGACCTGGGGGTGGATGCGGCCTATACCCAGATCACGGTCTCGGCCTTCCTGGCGGGCATGGCCATCGGCCAGTTCTTCTATGGCCCGGCCTCGGACCGGCTGGGACGCAAGGGCCCGATCCTGGCGGGCGTCGCCCTGTTCGTCCTGGCCTCCTGCGCCTGCGCCCTGGCCCCCTCGGCGGAGTTCCTGGTCGCCGCCCGGTTCGTCCAGGCCCTGGGCGGCTGCGCCGGCGGGGTGGTGGCCCGGGCCGTGGTGCGCGACCGTTTCGACCATACCGAGACGGCGCGGATGCTGTCCCTGCTGACCCTGGTCATGGGGCTGGCGCCCATTCTCGCCCCCCTGCTGGGCGGGGTCCTTCTGCAACTGGGCGGCTGGCGCGCCAACTTCTGGGCCCTGGCCCTGTTCGGCGTCGCCGTGGGCCTGGCGACCCTGTTCCGGCTGGAGGAGTCCCGGTCCGAGGCGACCGCCGTCCAGGCCCGCTCGGAGTCGCCCCTGGCCGCCCTCGGCGCCCTCCTGAAGGACCCGCGGATGGTGGGCTACGCCCTGGCGGGCAGGCTGAACGGGGCGACCCTCTTCACGTGGATCTCGGCCTCGCCGGGCCTGCTCATCGGCGTCTGGGGCATCCCGGCCTCGCTCTTCGGCTGGGTCTTCGGTCTCAACGCCGCCGGGGTGATCGGCGCCGGCCAGCTCAACCGCCAGCTCCTGCTGCGCTACACGCCCGAGCAGGTGCTGAGGGCCGCCAGCCTCGCCGGGGTGGCCGCCTCGGCCCTCCTGCTGGTCGCCGCCTTCACCGGCTGGGGCGGGATGTGGAGCGTCCTGCCCCTGATCTTCCTGGTCCTGTCCAGCTACGGCTTCATGGCCGGCAACACCATGGCCGGGGCGCTCAACATCGACCCGCGCCGGGCGGGGTCCATCTCGGCCCTGATGGGCTCGGCCTCCTTCGCCACCGGCGCCCTGGCCTCGGCCCTGACGGGCGCCCTGGGCGACGGCTCGGCCCGGCCCGTCGCCGTGACCCTGTTCCTGGCCATGACCGGCTCAGCCCTGGCCCTGCGGACCCTGGCCCTGAAAGGGACGGCGCGGGTGTAGGGGGAGGGTGGCGAGGCCGGTGACCCCCTCCGGCCCGCTTCGCGGTCCACCTCCCCCTGGGGGCAGGGGAATCGCATTTGGCTTGAGTGATCTGGGCAAACTGGATTCTGAGGGTGTCTTCCTTGTTTTGGGAGACTCCCATGGGAGATTTCGAGGCTTTCTTCTCGGAGGTTCCGGA
>CAIMLY010000011.1 GCA_903842425.1 uncultured Alphaproteobacteria bacterium
CCTCCCGGTCGTCGGATCGGAGGACCTCCCCGACGGCGCCGTCCTGGTCAACGCCGCGACGTCGATCCGCCCGGTGGACGTCGTCCGCAGGTTCTCGCAAAGGCCGGGCCTCCGGCTGGCGGGTCTCGCCGACCTGATGGCTGCCGGCGGTGAGGCCGTGGGGACGCCGGACTTCGTTGCGGACCAGCGCTCGGACTGGGCCGCCGCCGCAGGGGAGTGGGCGGCCCTCTTCGGCCAGATGTCCGATGAGGTTTCGCGCCAGACCCTTCTGGACGTCCTGCGTTTCCGGCTGACGGCGGACCCGGCCTACATGGCGGCCTACGAGGTCCGGGTCCAGGACCAGTACTTCGAGCCCTTCCTGCACCTGCGGGGCGAGACCTTCGTCGACGCCGGCGGCTTCGACGGGGACACGACCGAAGCCTTCTGCGACCGCGATCCGGCCTACCGGGAGGTGCACCTGTTCGAGCCGTCCCCCGCCAACATGGGAAAGGCCCGGGCGCGGCTGGCCGGCCGGCGGGACATCCACTTCCACCCGGTCGGCGTCTCGGATTCGGCCGGCGAACTGGCCTTCGACCCGGACGCCGGGTCCGCCTCGGCGGTCGGCGAGGGCGGCGGGCTGACCATCCCGGTGACGACGCTGGACGCGCACCTGGCCGGACCCGTGAGCCTTATCAAGATGGACCTCGAAGGGTGGGAGACCCGCGCCCTGGCCGGGTCCCGCCGGCTCATCCGCGACTTCCGCCCCAAGCTGGCGCTCGCCGTCTACCACCGGGCCTCGGACTTCCGGGAGATCGCCCGCTTCGCCCTGGGGGTCCACCCGGACTACCGGGTCTACCTGCGGCACTACACCCAGGGCTGGTCGGAGACGGTGATGTTCTTCGTCTGAAGGCGACCGTGGAGCGATAGACTGGGGGCGAATCAGGAGGTGGTCATGACGGCGCAGGCGCAGGAACCGGCGGGGGCGGATCCCGCCCGGCCCATCGAGACCCCGGAAGCCCTGGCCGCGCGCTACAGGGACGGCCGCCCGGGCGTCGCCTACATCAAGCCCCGGGTCCTCTTCCTGAAGACGGAAGCCCTCCATGAGGCCCCGGTCCCGCTCACGATCCACCTGCCGCCCAGCGGGATCGGCAGCATAAGCCTGCTGGAGGCCGCCTGCCTCACCGCCCTCGTCCGGATTGTCCGCCCCCGGAGGATCTTCGAGTTCGGGACCTTCCTCGGCTATTCCACCTCCCTGTTCCTCGCCAATTCCGACCCGGGCTGCGACGTGGCCTCGGTCGACCTGGGGGACATCGCCTCGGACCTCGCCGAGGCCGCCGGCTACTCGGACGCCGAGCTCCGGAGCGATGACCGGAAGAACGATGACCATCTCCGCCTGACCCAGTCCCGGCTGGGCCCCCTCTACCTGAGGGACCTCGCCGAGGCGGACCGCCGGCGCCTGACCCTGCTGCACCAGGACAGCCGGACCCTGGACACCGCCGCCCTGGGCCTGGAAGGCGCTGTCGACTTCGTCTTCGTGGATGGCGGCCACGATTTCGGGACCATCGCCTCGGACACCGTCCGGGCGCGGCGGATGCTGGGCGGGTCCGGCGTCATCGCCTGGCACGACTTCAACTCGGGGATCCATGGCGAGGTCACCCGCTACATGGCGGGCGAGGCCGACAGGGACATCATCCTCAGCGTTCCCGGGACCCTCCTGGCCGTCAGCCTCACCGGCGCCGCCCGTGAGGCCTTCCTCGCCGCCGCCGCCGCACCGGGATGACAGACGCCGCGCCTCCCCTGGCCTCCAGCGCCCTTGACCGCGAGACCTATCGCAGGCTCATCCGGCCCCGGAACGGGGTCGCGCTGGCCCATCTCGCCCTCCGGGCCGGCTTCCACCTCACCCTGCTGTCGCTCGCCGTCCACCTGGCCTCCGGGGGAAAGATCGCCGCGGCCCTGGCCGTGCTGGTCCCGCACTGGGCGGCCTGGTCCTTCCTCGGCTGGGCCGGGCTGGGACACGAGCTCGCCCACCGCAACGTCCTGTCCTGGCGCCGGGCCAACCTCGTCCTGTTCCGCGCCTGCTCCATCCTGACCTGGAGCAACTACGCCGTCTTCGAGCTGACCCATCCGATCCATCACCGGCATACCCTGGGGCCGGCCGACATCGAGGCGAACGCCCGGGCCCGGATCGCCCCGTCCCAGGTGGCCTGGCTCCTGACCCTTGACCTTCCGGGCCTCGTGCGGCGGATCCGCCTGCTGCTCCGGAACGCCTCCGGCGACATCCCGGGGGACGAGCGCCTGCAGGCCCTGGCCCCCCCGGGAAGCCTGGAGCGGAAGGCCGTGCGGGATGGCGCGCGATGGGTGCTGGGCGTACAGGCCGCCCTCGTCGCCCTCTTCCTCGCCACCGGCCAGCCGATCCTGGTCGCCGGCGTCACCCTCGCGGCCTTCTGCCTGTCCGGCTTCAACCGGGCCCTCGCCCTGCTGCAGCACGCAGGACTGGAGGCCGGAGACCCGGAAACCCTCTACGAGGCGTCGACCCGGACCGTCCGCCTGGGTCCGGTGGGCGCCTTCTTCTACGCCAACATGAACCTGCACCTGGCGCACCACGTCTGGCCCGCCATTCCCTTCTACAACCTCCCGGAGGCCGACCGGGCCCTGTCGCGCCTGGGCGCCGGCCGGCACGAGACCCGCGGCCTTCCCGAGGGCCTCCGCCTGCTGGCCCGGCTGGGGAGGGCGCAGGCCCGGGACCTCAGAACCTCGGCGTGATCCGGGTCCGGCCCTTCGCTGAGGGGTCTTGCAGGCCCCGCCGCCGGGGCAGCCGGGCGATGTCGGCGAAGCGGTCCAGGGCGTCGGCGATCCGGCGGCGGTCCGAAGGCGTCAGGTCCGGCGCCGGCAGCTTCCCCTCCCGGAAGTCGTCCCGCAGGGCCCTGCGCGCCCAGACCTTCCGCGCCTGGCGCGCCACCTCCACGAGGTTCGCATAGAGCGCCTCCGTGCGACGGGCCTGGTGCGCGGGGAAGGAAGTCGCGGCCAGGAGGGCTCCGGCCTCGCGGCCGTAGCCCATCATGGTGACGACCTCCGCCTCCGTCATGGTGAGGTTGAGGCCCCCCTGGCTGGCGGCCAGGTGCACCCGGGCGATGCGGTCCCGGTGGATGGGCAGGAGCGACAGCAGGAGGTCGTTCCAGTTCTGCGAGGTGGCGAGAAGGGCGCCGAAGTACGCGGCCGCCGAGCCGATCGGACGGATCCGGGGCTCACCAGCCTCGTCAAGGATGACCACCCTGCCGACGCCCTCGGCGCCGGGGGGAAGGTCCTCGAAGTCGATGGCGTAGGTCGGCCAGTCCGGCAGGGGGGCGTCGAAGAGGTGGATGGGGAAGTTGCTGGTGGACCCTCCGTCGCTGAAAAGCACCCGCCGCCAGGCCGGACGGATCTCGTCGGACGACGGCGGCTGGCCGCTGAGCCGCCGGACCCGCCGGGCGGTCTCGACGTCGGCAAGCTCGACGGGGACCGGGCGGAAGAGCCCGGGCACGCTCATGCTCATGCGGGAGGCGACCAGGATAGGCAGGTCCTCCCGGGCGGGAAGGCTACGGGTCCCGCCACCGGTGTCGCGCGTGCAGGCCTGCAGGTGATCCATGATCGCCGGCGGAAACAGCTCGGCCCACTCCGAGGGCCGGTAGCGCCCCTCCGGCCAGGTCTCCGGAAGGGTGTGGGGCCGCTGCTGCGACAGG
>CAIMLY010000012.1 GCA_903842425.1 uncultured Alphaproteobacteria bacterium
CGCCGCCGGAAACGCCCCTGGACCTGGAGGCCCTGACCCCCGCCGCCCGGCGCTTCTGGGCCGAGAGCAAGCGCGTCTCCAACGCCCGGGCCAAGGCCGCCCTCGGCTGGCGCCCCGCCCATCCCACCTATCGCGAGGGCCTGGCGGCCATCCTGGACGCCGGCGGCTAGCTAGCCGCAGAGCTCGTCCACGAAGGCGAGGAGGCGGGCGATGTCCTGCGGCCGGGACAAGCGGTGGTCGCCATCGCGGACCAGGCTGAAGACGAGGTCCTGCGAGGTCAGCGCCTCGGCCAGGGCCAGGGCGTGGCGCCAGGGCACGTCGGGGTCGGCGCCGCCCTGCAGGATCCGCACGGGCAGGTCGATCGCCGCCGGCCCGGGCAGGAGGCTCCAGTCCGCCGCCTCCTCCAGGAACCGGCGCGTGATGGGATAGGGATCCCCGTACTCGGACGGCCGCATCCAGACCCCGTCCCGGGCCAGGGCGGCGCGGTCGGCGTCGGTCATTTCCGGGGCCATGAGGGCCTGGGGGAAGTCGGCGGCGGGGGCGACGAGGACCAGGCCCTTCACCCGCTCCGGCCGGGCGAGGGCGCAGAGGCAGGCCAGCCAGCCGCCCATGGACGAGCCCACGAGGACCAGGTCGCCGGTCGTGAGGGTATCGATCATCGCCAGGGCGTCCGCCCGCCAGGACCCGATCGTGCCGTCGGTGAAGGCCCCGCCGGACTCCCCGTGCCCGGAATAGTCGAAGCGCAGGAAGGCCCGGCCGGCGGCGACAGCCTGGTCGGCCAGGGCCTGCGCCTTGGTCCCGGTCATGTCCGACTTGAAGCCGCCCAGCCAGACGACCGTGGGGCCCCGCCCCCCGACGGCCTGCCAGGCCAGGGAGACGCCCGCCTCGCGCTCCAGGTGTCCGGATGTCTCCTGCATGGTCCCTGCATAGCGCCCGGCGCCGGCCTGCGCTATCAGGACGCGGTGAGCCTTCCTCCGAACTTCACCCTGCTGCAGGTGGTCCCCGAGCTGGAGACCGGCGGCGCCGAACAGACGACGCTGGACGTCGCCCGCGCCGTCGTCGCCGCCGGCGGCCGGGCCCTGGTGGCGAGCCGGGGCGGCCGGATGGAGGCGGCCCTGGCGGCGGCGGGGGGCGAGCTGGTCCGCCTGCCCATGCAGAGCAAGAACCCCCTGGTCATGCTGCAGACCGCCCGGGCCCTGCGCCGCCTGATCCAGGAGCAGGGCGTCAGCCTCGTCCACGTGCGCTCGCGGGCGCCGGCCTTCCCGGCCCTGTGGGCGGCCCGGGCGGAGGGCCTGCCGACGGTGGCGACCTATCACGGCATCTATGTCGCCAAGGGCCGGGTGAAGCGTTGGTACAACGCGGTGATGACCCGGGTGGACCGGGTGATCGCCAATTCCGACTTCACCCGGGACCACGTCCTGGCCGAGCACGGGATCGCGCCGGAAAAGGTCGTGTCCATCCCGCGGGGCGTGGACCTTTCCCGCTTCGATCCCGGCCGGGTGGCCCCCGGGCGCGTGGAGGGCCTGAGGCGGGCCTGGGGCCTGCCGGCCGCCAGCGAAGGGCCCCTGGTCTTCCTGCTGGCCGGCCGCCTGACCCCGATCAAGGGCCACGAGACCGTCATCGCCGCCGCCGCCCGCCTGAAGGACGAGGGTCGGGACCTGCGGGTGATCTTCGCCGGCGACGACCAGGGCCGGACGGCCTTCCGGCAGTCCCTCGAGGCCAGGGTGCGTGACGGCGGGCTGGAGGGTTCGGTCCGCCTGGTGGGGCACTGCGACGACATGCCGGCGGCCTTCCTGGCGGCGGATGTCGCCCTTCTGCCCACCCTGGTCCCGGAATCCTTCGGCCGCGCCGCGGTGGAGCCCCAGGTCATGGGCCGGCCCGTCATCGCCTCGGACCACGGAGGCACGACCGAGACCGTCCTGCCCGGCAAGACCGGCTGGCGGGCGGCGCCGGGGGACATCGACGCCTGGGCCCGGGCCATGGCCGCCGCCGACGACCTGGGCCGCGAGGGCCTGCTCGCCCTGGGCCGGACCGCCCGGGAGCGCGCAACGCGGCTCTATTCCAACGACGCCATGTGCGCCGCGACCCTGGCGGTGTATGAGGCGCTCCTCATGGCGCGGGAAGCCGGGAAATGAGCCGCGAGATCCGCAAGGTCCTGGTCATCAAGCTGTCGGCCCTGGGTGACTTCGTCCTGGCCCTGGCGGCCATGAAGCATATCCGAGAGGCCCACCCGAAGGCGCAGATCACCCTCCTGACCACGCCGCCCTTCGAGGCCCTGGCCCGGGCCTGCCCCTATTTCGACGAGGTCGAGACCGACGGGAAGCCCGAGGGGCCCGGGGCCTGGCTGGCCCTGCGGGGCCGGCTGAAGGCGGCGCGCTACGACCGGGTCTACGACCTGCAGACCTCC
>CAIMLY010000013.1 GCA_903842425.1 uncultured Alphaproteobacteria bacterium
GACCAGAACTGCTTGACCGGCGGGGCGGGATCGACGCGGATCTTGTAGGTCTTGCCGCCATCCAGCCAGGCGCCGGCCTTGTCCTTGGAGGATTCCAGGTAGACCTGGCCGAAGCCGAGGACCCGGCCCTGCATGCCCACCGACATGCCGATGGCCTCGTAGAACCAGGAGCCGCGCTGGTCGAACTGGACCCGGTCCTTGTTCGGGGTCTCCTGGTCGAGCTCGAACATGACCGCGTACTCCCAGTGCTTCCCGGGATAGACGGTCGCGCCCGCATAGCGCTTGTCGAAGGCCACGGTGCGGGACATCAGCTCGCCGACCTTGGCCGCCTCGGTCAGGATCTTCGTCTGGCGGGCGTCGGGGTTGAAGGGCTTGCCGGGCTGGATCCCCAGGGGCTCGAGCATGCCGAACATGGTCCGGTCGCGGGGGGCGACGGGCTCGTTGGCGTAGAGTTCCGCAAGCAGGCGCCAGTATTCGAGGTTGTCCGGCTGGGCGGAGGTCCAGGGACGACCGCCGACGGTGGCGTAGCGGGTCTCGCCCGGCGCCGATCGGTTCGCCCAGGCGTAGATCTTGTGCTTGCGGACCGTGGCCTCGGCGACGGCCTTGTCCGGGTCGAGGCCCCGGGTCCCGAACCAGACCTGGTTGGTGGGTGACCGGACGACCCGGTAGCCGGCCGGATTGAGGGCCTCACCGCCCGGCGGCAGGATGAGGTACTTGCCGCCCGCGCCCTTGTCGGGACCGGTCTGGCCCATGTCGGTGATGGGCTGCTGCCAGATGTCCAGGACGCCCCCCGCCGTGGCCCCGGCCGGAACCTCGATCACCAGCGGGCCGTCCCTGGCCAGGTCCCAGAAGCTGAAGGCGTACAGGGTGGTGATGTTCGGGGTCAGCATCCCCGCCTTGTCCTTGAGGTCCTGGAAGAGGAGGATCTCGCCGTTCTTGACGCCGAGGGTCTTGGCCTGGGCGTCGTAGAGCGCCTTGAAGCCCACCGCTGGCAGGGCCCAGATGTAGGCCTGGGTGGCCCGCTGGAAGTCCATCTCGTCGTACAGCTTGTCGGCGGTTTCCCGGGTCGGATAGCCGTTTTCCAGCTTCAGGGCGCCGAGGCGGGTCGCCACGGAGTTCGCTGCATCCGTCGTCCCCGGCGCCTGCGAACAGCCCGCAATGGCGAGGGCTCCGGTGGCCAGGCCCGCCGCAAGGACGCTCCTCAATGATCCGCTGATCGCCATGATGAAAGCCCCTTTTTCCGCAACTATGGTTTCGTCAAGGCTAACCGCGTTGTCGGCTCCGGGTTGTCGCGATATAGACAATCGAAGTCCGCCAGGCGGGAGGAAGCCTTGGACAAGGCAGAGGCGATCGCCCTGGTTTCGGGAACCGGATGGCTGTCCAGGCAAACCCCTGAGTTCCGGCGACTTTTCCTTGAGCGCGTCGCCCTGCGCAGGTTCCCGGCCGGCACGGCGATCTACCGGCCTGGCGCGCCGGCCGCCGGGATGTTCGGCCTGGTCGAGGGGCAGTGGAGCCTGCAGGTCCCGCCGTCGGACGTCATGATCTCGGTCCAGGGCGTCGGTCGCTGGGTGGGAGATGCGGCGGCCCTGCGGCGTCGGCCCACCATGATCTCGATCCGCGCGCTGACGGATTGCCGCGCCCTGCATCTCAGCCAGCCGGACTTCGACCAGCTGATGCGCGACCCGGAGTGCTGCCGGGCCGTCGCGGCGCTGACCGCCGAGGGCCTGGGCGAGGCGGTGACCGTGATCTCCAACCTGATCCAGCCCAATGGCGAGCTGCGGGTCGCCCAGCGGCTGCTGACCTTCATCGGCCTCTACGGGGATGACCGCAGGGTCTTCACCGACGTCTCGCAGGCCGATCTCGCCACCATGTGCGGCCTGTCCCGGCAGACCCTGAACAAGGTGCTCAAGTCCTTCCAGGACGCCGGCGTCATTTCGACGGCCTACCGCAGGCTCGAGATCCTCGACCTCGAGGCGCTCCAGGCCATCGCCTTCCGCCCGCCCCTCTAGGGTCCGCTGGCCGGCGACTCGCGCTAGCCGGGGTCATGTCCTCCGCCCTGCGTCTCGGCCTGGTCTACGCCGCTCTCTACGTGGGCAGCGCCGCGAGCACGCCCTTCATGCCGGTCTGGCTGAGCGAACGGGGCCTGACCGGCGCCCAGGTCGGCCTGGTCCTCTCCCTGCCCATGCTGTTCCAGATCCTGACCTCGCCGGCCCTGGCGCTGTGGGCCGACCGGTTCCGGCTGCGCCGCACGCCCATCGCCTGGCTGGCGGCGGGGACCTGCGCGGCCTACCTGGCCCTTGCGGGGCTACATGGCCTGCCGGGCCTGGCCGTCGCCTGGCTGCTGGCTTCCAGCCTCTATCTCGCCCTGCCGCCGCTGATCGACGTCATCGCCCTGTCCCGGGCCCAGGCGGAGGGCTTCAGCTATGGCCGGCCCCGGGGTCTCGGATCCCTGGCCTACATCGGCGCTGCGGCCCTGGTCGGGGGGTTGGTGACGGCGGTGTCGGTGGATGTCGCCCTGGGGTGGATGATCCTCGCCGCCGGCCTGACGGCCCTCAGCGCCCGCTTCCTGCTGCCGCCGGACCCGGCGCCGGGGCCCGGTGCGGCGGCGAACGGGCAGGGCGGACTGGCGGGGCTGAAGACGCTTGCCAGGGACCCGGTCTTCCTGCTCGCCGTGGGTTCGGCGGGCCTGATCCAGTCGGCCCATGCCTTCTACTACGCCTTCTCCGCCCTGGCCTGGAAGGCGCAGGGCCTGCCCGAGAGCCTGACCGGCCTGCTCTGGGGCGTCGGGGTGGCGGTGGAGGTGGTCTTCCTCTGGTTCGGCGCCCGCCTGCAGCACCGGCTGGGGCCGCGCAACCTGCTGGTGATCGGCGGGGCGGCGGGGGTGTTGCGCTGGAGCCTGCTCGCCCTGTCGCCGCCGCTCTGGGCCCTGGTTCCGCTGCAGGGACTCCACGCCCTGACCTACACCGCCGTCTTCCTGGCCTCCATCCAGCTGGCGGCCCGGCTGTCGGGCCCGCAGACCGCCTCGGCCGCCCAGCTGATCAACGCCGCCCTGCAGGGGGGCGTGCTCTGCGGCCTCGCCACCCTGGCCTCCGGGCCCCTGTTCGATGCGGTCGGGGCCCATGGCTACCTCGCCATGACCGGCATGGCGGCGGCGGGCCTCGTCGGCGCCCTCGGCCTCTACCGGGTCCGCCGGCTACAGGACTGAGCCGCGGGCGTGTGCGCCCGTGAGTCCGGTGACCCCCTCCGGCCCGCTTCGCGGTCCACCTCCCCCCGGGGGGAGGAATTGGGGAGCCGTCAGCCAGGGCGGCTGAGGGGATCTGCTGGATGGCCGGGGGCCTCGCCCCTTGCGTCCGACCGGCCTTCGGGGACTATGGCCGCCAATCAACAGTCTTCCGGGAGGAATCGTCATGCGCGCCATTCAGGTTTCAGAGCCCTGGGGCGTCGAGCGCGTCGAGGTGGTCGAGCGGCCCGCGCCAAGCCCGGGCCACGGCCAGGTGCTGGTGCGGATGCGCGCCGTCTCGCTGAACTACCGCGACCTGCTCATGGTCGGAGGGGTCTACAGCCGCGGGCCGGCCATGGCCGGGACCATCACCCCCTTCTCCGACGGCTGCGGCGTGGTCGAGGCGGTGGGCGAGGGCGTCACCCGCGTGAAGCCGGGCGAC
>CAIMLY010000014.1 GCA_903842425.1 uncultured Alphaproteobacteria bacterium
CGACGACCGCAGGCGGGACGTCCGGGTCACCACCGTAGACTTCTACTACGTGCCCAAGCTGAAGGATCCGCGGAACCTCATCACGTTTGATCCGTCGATCAACCAGGACTGGGAAAACGACAAGACCTATCTGGGCCTCGCGGTGACCTACGGCCGGGTGCTCGGTCCCGCCTTCGGCGGCACGGGCATCGTGACGATCAAGCCCTCGGTCTTCGCAGGCGATGACCGCTTCGGGGATTGGGGCCTGGAGGTCGGCTACAAGGTGCTCGGCTTCTGAGCCTGACCCGGTGACAGGCCGTCAGGCCTGCATGGTCCAGCCCTCGACCCCCATGGCGGCCTGCCGGCCGGCCTCGGAGCGCGTCGGGTGGGGGTGGCAGACGCGGGCGATGTCCTCGCTGGCTGCGCGGAAGGCCATGGCCACGCAGTACTCGCCGATCAGCTCGCCCGCCTGCGGCCCCAGGATGTGCACGCCCAGGATCTCGTCGGTGGCGGCGTCCGCCAGCACCTTCACGAAACCGTCGGTCTCGTGGTTGATCTTGGCCCGGCTGTTGGCGGCGAAGGGGAACTTGCCGGCCTTGTAGGCGCGGCCCTCGGCCTTGAGCTGCTCTTCGCTGCGGCCGACCCAGGCCACTTCCGGGGTCGTGTAGACCACGCTCGGCACCAGGTTGTAGTCCACATGCCCCGCCTTGCCGGCGATGAGCTCGATGCAGGCGACCCCGTCCTCCTCGGCCTTGTGGGCCAGCATGGGGCCGTGGATCACGTCGCCGATGGCCCAGACGCCCGCCGCCGCCGTGCGGAAATGGTCGGTCTCCAGGAAGCCCCTGGCGTCGGGAACCAGGCCCACCGTCTCCAGTCCCAGGCCCGCCGTGTAGGGCCGGCGGCCGATGGCCAGCAGGACACGGTCCGCGGCCAGGGTCTCGGCGGCGCCCCCCGCGGCGGGCTCGACCGTCAGGTCCACCCGGGACTTGCCGACCTTGGCGCCGGTCACCTTGGCGCCGAGCCGGAAGTTGACGCCCTGCTTGGCCAGCACCCTCTGGAAGGTCTTGGCGACCTCGGCGTCCATGCCCGGGCAGATTCGGTCCAGGTACTCGACCACGGTCACCTCGGCGCCCAGCCGGCGCCAGACCGATCCCAGCTCCAGCCCGATGATGCCCGCCCCGATCACCACCAGGGTCTTGGGAACCTCGGCCAGGGCCAGGGCGCCGGTGGAGTCGACGATGCGGTCGCCGTCGACCAGGACCCCCGGCAGGCCGGTCGGCTCCGAGCCCGTGGCGATGATGATGTCCCTGGCCTCGAGGGTGACGGTCTTGCCGTCCGGCCCGTCCACCTCGACCCGGCCGGGGCCGGCGATGCGCCCCCTGCCAAGCAGGCGTTCAACCTTGTTCTTCTTCATCAGGAAGTCGACGCCCTTGGTCAGGGCGGCCACGGACTCGTCCTTCTGGCCCATCATCTTGGCCAGGTTCAGGCGCGGGGAGACCTCGATCCCCAGGTGCTCGAACTCGCGGTTCGCGGCCTCGTAGAGCTCGGAGGCGTGCAGGAGGGCCTTCGAGGGCATGCAGCCGACGTTGAGGCAGGTGCCGCCCAGGGTGTCGCGCATCTCGACGATGGCGGCCTTCAGGCCAAGCTGGCCGGCGCGGATGGCGGCGTTGTAGCCCCCGGGGCCGCCCCCGATGATGACGACGTCGTACTGGGACATGGGTTTTCCTCGCCCGCCTGGGGCCTGAACCGGATTAGATGTCGAGCAGCAGCCGCTGCGGATCCTCGATGGCTTCCTTGACGCGGACCAGGAAGGTCACGGCGCCCTGGCCGTCGACGATCCGGTGATCGTAGGACAGGGCCAGGTACATCATCGGCCGGATCACAACCTGTCCGTTCACGGCCACGGGCCGGTCCTGGATCTTGTGCATGCCGAGGATGCCCGACTGAGGCGCATTGAGGATCGGCGTCGACATCAGAGAGCCATAGACGCCGCCGTTCGAGATGGTGAAGGTGCCGCCCTGCAGGTCGTCGAGGGCCAGGGCGCCGTCGCGGGCCTTCTTGCCCAGGTCGCCGATGGCCTTCTCGATCCCCGCCAGGGACAGGGCGTCGGCGTCGCGCACCACGGGCACGACCAGGCCGCGGTCGGTGCCGACGGCCACGCCGATGTCGTAGTGGTTCTTGTAGATCAGGTCCTGGCCATCGATCTCGGCGTTCACCTCGGGAACGGCCTTCAGGGCGTGGAGGCAGGCCCGGACGAAGAAGCCCATGAAGCCGAGCTTGACGCCATGGGTCTTCTCGAAGGCGTCCTGGTAGGTGTTGCGCAGGGCCATGACCGCGCTCATGTCGACCTCGTTGAAGGTCGTGAGCATGGCGGCGGTCTGCTGGGCCTCCTTGAGGCGGCGGGCGATGGTCTGCCGCAGCCGGGTCATGCGGATGCGCTCCTCGCGGGCATGGGCCTCGCGCGGGGCGGCGGGCGCAGGCGCAGGCGGCGGGGCAGCGGCCCGGGCCTCCAGGGCCGCCAGGGCGTCAGCCTTGGTCACGCGGCCGGCCTTGCCCGTGCCGGGGATGGCGGCGGGATCCAGCCCGCCCTTGGCGGCGATGCGCTGGGCCGAGGGGGCCAGGAC
>CAIMLY010000015.1 GCA_903842425.1 uncultured Alphaproteobacteria bacterium
CTTCCAGGTCGGGCTGGCCATGAAGATGTGGAAGTTGGAGGTCAGGCCGTTCAGTATGCCTGTGGGACGGCCGGCGATCTGCGGGCGGATGTCCATGCCCTTCTCGCGGGACTCCTCGGCGATATTGAACATCTTGTTGCCCTGGTAGGCGCCGGCCGAGGTGGCTACGAGGGTGACGGGCAGGCCGGTCTCCTCCACGAAGCCCTTGACCCAGGCCCACTCGTCGTCGTCGCCGAGGTTGTCGGAGACCATCTCGAACACGCCATGGGTCAGGCCCTTCATGGACAGGCCCAGCGCCAGCATCTCGTCGGACCCAGCGAAGGTGCCGGGGACATGCACGCCGTGGATGTCCTTGTGCAGCAGGGTCCTGGAGGTCGAGAAGCCCAGGGCGCCGGCGGCGACGCCCTCCCGGACGATTCCGGCCATCTCGGCGATCTCGCCGGCATCCGGCTGGTAGTCGGTGTTGCAGCGGTCGCCCAGGACGTAGGCGCGAACCGAGCCGTGGGGCACGTGGACACCCACGTCGATGGCCCGGGGCTTGGCCTCCAGGGCGTCGAGGTATTCCGGGAAGGTTTCCCACTTCCAGTCGATGCCCTCGGCGAGGGCGGCGCCGGGGATGTCCTCCACCCCCTCCATGAGCTGGATCAGGAAGTCCTGCTGGCCCGGGCGGACGGGGGCGAAGCCGACCCCGCAGTTGCCCATGATGGCGGTGGTGACGCCGTGCCAGCTGGAGGGCGCCATGACCGCATCCCAGGTGGCCTGGCCGTCATAGTGGGTGTGGATGTCCACCCAGCCCGGGGTGACGATCAGGCCGCTGGCGTCGATCTCGCGCCGGGCCGGGCCTTCGACCTTGCCAACGGCGACGATGCGGTCCCCCTGGATTCCGATGTCCCCGATGGCGGGCGCCGCACCCGTGCCGTCGACAATGGTTCCGCCCCGGATGATCAGGTCCAGCATGTCCTCGTCTCCCCCTTGCGCGCCGGCCACCCGCCGGTCTGCAGTTCGAAATGCATTTAGGACTGAAACCCGGCGGGTTTCCAGCCCCTTGCCCGAAGGCTACTGCCGGCGAAGCGCCGCTTCGAGGCTGGCCTGCGGATCGGTCTGCTGGTCATCCCCGAGCTCGACCTCGATGCGGTGAAGGACGCCGGTGAAGGGGAAGGGCGCAATGAAGTCGGACACCGCCGGCTTGGGCGCCCGGCCGACCTCCATGCCGATGAAGGAGGCCTGGGCGCGATAGGTCTGCGGCAGCACCGCCGACCCGCAGGGGTCGTCGTCGATCAGGAGCGTGCCTTCGGCGCTGTACTCGCCCGTCTTGCGCACCACCCAGCTCAGGGTGTGGCGCCCCGCCGGCACGGGCTGGGCCGACCTTGCGACATAGTGGCGGTTCACGAAATTGTAGTCGTGGATGAGATGGCCATCCTTCAGGTATAGGGCGTAGCCGCCGCACCAGTCGCCCTGGGCGATGAGCACGCCCTCGGCGCCGCCCTCCGGGATCTCGACATGGGCGGTGATCCGGTAGGAGCGGTTGCGGATGTCGGGCGCCGCCGCCTGCGGGATGCGACCGCCGCCTGGCTGGAGCACCCAGTCCCGGCGGGACGCCACGCTGTACGGGTTGGAGCTGACGAAGCGGTTCAGGGTGTCGTCCAGCGGCAGCACGTTGCAGGCCCCGGCCTCTGAGAACCAGCGCGCGACCATCGCCTGCAGGCGGGCGGGCTCCTGGCCGGCCAGGTCGTTCATTTCGTTGAAGTCCTGGTCCAGGTGGTAGAGTTCCCACTGGTCGGCGTCGAATTCGGTTCCGGGCCGATGCCAGGTCACCGCCTTCCATCCCTCGTGCCAGATGCCCCGGTGGCCCAGCATCTCGAAGTACTGGGTCCGCTTGCGCGTGGGCTCTGCGCCCGCGCCGAAGGAGTAGGCGAAGCTCGTGCCCTCGATGGGCTGCTGGGTCACGCCGTGGATCTCGGCGGGCGCCTGTAC
>CAIMLY010000016.1 GCA_903842425.1 uncultured Alphaproteobacteria bacterium
CCAGGGCCTGGCCACCCCCATCGTCGCCCTGACCGCCAACACCTTCGAGGACGACCGCCAAGCCTGCCTCGCCGCCGGCATGGACGAGTTCCTGGTCAAGCCGCTCTCGGCGGACGCCCTGCGGCGAATCCTCGCCCGGGTGGGTCGTGGCTGGGGCGAACCGCCGGGACGGCGGCGCCCGGCCTGAGCCTAGGGCCTGGCTGGACGGGACCGGCGGCGCGCGCCACTGTGTTTCAGCCGCGCCTGGCGGCGGCCGGGACGGACCCATGAGCAACACCCAGTCTCCGGAAGCCCGCGGCGGGCGGCTCTCGACCCTGCAGGCCCTTGCGATCTACCTGGAGCGTCGGTCCCTGGTCATGCTGGCCCTGGGCTTCGCCTCGGGCCTGCCCAACCTGCTGATCTTTGACACCCTGTCCGCCTGGCTGAGGGACGCCGGCCTGTCCCTCGAGGTGATCGGAGTGTTCAGCCTGGCCACCCTGGCCTACTCGGTGAAATTCCTCTGGGCGCCCCTGGTCGACCGGGCGGCGATCCCCGGCCTGACCCGGGTCCTGGGCCACAGGCGGGCCTGGATGCTGGCCTGCCAGGCGGTCATCATCCTCGCCCTGCTGGCCATCTCGGGCGTCGACCCGGCCCGAAGCCTGGGCGCCATGGCCGCCCTGGCCGTCCTGGTCGGCTTTGTCTCGGCCACCCAGGACATCGTCATCGACGCCTGGCGGATCGAGGCGGCGGGGCCCGAGCGGGCGGGCGCCCTGGCGGCGGCCTACCAGTGGGGCTACCGGATCGCCATGATCCTGGCCGGGATCCTGCCCCTGGTCCTCAGTGACGCCCTGGGCTGGGGCGGGTCCTACGCCCTGATGGCGGTCCTGCTGCTGGCGGGAACCGCAGGGGTCCTGGCCGCGCCGAAGGAGGCCCGCCACGAGATCCGGCCACTGGGCGGGGCCGAGACGCGGGCCCGGCCAGGGCGCGACGCCCTGGAGTGGGCCGGACGCGCCGCCCTGGTGCTGGCGGCGGCCGTCCTCCTGGGATCGGGCCTGTCGGGAAACCCCTTCCTGATGCGGGCGCCCCTGGTCGCCCTCGGCCTCGACGCGCCGGCCGGCGCCCTGGAGACCCTCTGGGCGTCCAGGCCGGGCGGCGCCGTCGCCCAGGTCGCCGCCGCCGTCGGCGGGCTGGCCCTGCTGGCCGGAGCGGTCCTGCCCCTGCCGGGGGCGCCGACCCGTCCGGGGCGGTTCCTGTTCTCGGCCCTGGGGGAACCGCTGGCTGATTTCGTCCGGCGCCACCCCGGAACGGCGGGGCTGATCCTGGCGCTGATCTGCGTCTACCGCCTGCCCGACTTCGTGCTGAACATCATGAACCCCTTCTATCTCGACCTCGGCTTCTCCAAGCTGGAGATCGCCGAGGTGCGCAAGGTCCTGGGGGTGGTCATGTCGGTGGCCGGGGTGGGCCTGGGCGGATGGGCCGTGGCCCGGCTGGGCCTGATCCGCGCCCTGGTGATCGGCGCCCTCGCCGGCCCGGTCTCCAACCTGGCCTTCGCCTGGCTGACGGTCCAGGGACCGCAACTGTGGGCCCTCGCCGCCGCGATCAGCGTGGACAACCTGGCCTCCGGCTTCGCCGGCACCTGCCTGATCGCCTACATGTCCAGCCTGACGAGCCGGGGCTTCACCGCCTCGCAGTACGCCCTGTTTTCGTCCCTCTACGCCCTGCTCGGGAAGCTGGTCGCCTCGCAGTCGGGGCGCCTGGTGGAGGGCGCGGCGCGGATGGCGGACGCCGGCGGCCCGACCGCCGCCCTGAAGGCCCTTCTGGGGTCAACGCCCCCCGGGGCCTTCGCCGAGGCGGCGATCAAGTCCGGGGTCAGCGCCTCGGGCCTGGGCGCCGGCTACGTCGCCTTCTTCGTCTATTCCGCGGTCCTGGGCGTCCTCGGGGTCATCCTGGCCCTGGCTGTCGCGGCCCGGGAACCCCGGCCGGGGGCGGGCGGGACGGAGGATCAGGCGCCGGCCTGACGCCCCCGCTCGATGGCCTGGCGGATCAGCTCGCCCGTCTCCTCCGGGTCGGCCCAGCGCCCGACCTCGGACATCTTGCCCTTCTCCAGGTCCTTGTAGTGCGAGAAGAAGTGGGCGACCTGCTCGGTGAGGATGGAGGGCAGGGCCCGCCAGGAATCGATCCCGGCGTAGTAGGGGTGGAGCTTGTCCACCGGCACCGCCAGCACCTTCTCGTCCTCACCCGCCTCGTCGACCATGATCAGGCAGCCGATGGGCCGGCAGCGGATGATGGCCCCGGTGGCCACCGGGGTCGGCCCGACCACGAGGATGTCGAGTGGGTCCCCGTCGCCGGAGAGGGTGTGGGGAATGAAACCGTAGTTCCCGGGATAGAACATGGCGGTGTGCAGGAAGCGGTCGACGAACATGGCGCCCGAGGCCTTGTCCAGCTCGTACTTCACCGGGGCGCCGCCCTGGGGGATCTCGATCAGGGCGTTGACGTCGTAGGGCGGGTTCACCCCGACGGGAATCCGGGAAATGTCCATGGAAGCCTCCTGGGCCAGGCGATGTCAGGCCGGTGGCTCCTATGGCCCAAAGGCGACCCGGGCGGAAGGGGCTGACAGGCCGCGCCGTCTGCTCTATAAGTCCGCGCAACATCGTTTGTGACGTTGGATGACGTCTGCGAGCGGCGGGCTGCGGCCCGGCCGCTTTTTTGTTGGACCCAGGGGGCGCCCGGACCGGGCGCGGAGAGACAGGATGCGCAGCAGGACGGCGGAGGACGCCCGACTCCTGGAGCTTCTCGACCCGGTGGCGGAGGCCGCGGGCTACGAGATCGTGCGGCTGAGGCTGATGGGCGGCGACCAGGCCCGGCGGCTCCAGGTCATGGCCGACACCCCGGAAGGGGAGATGAACGTCGAGGACTGCGCCCGCCTGTCGCGGGCGCTCTCCGAGGTCCTGGACGCCGCAGACCCCGTCTCCGGGGAATACACGCTTGAGGTCTCGACCCCCGGCGTCGACCGGCCCCTGACCCGGCTCAAGGACTTCGAGACCTTCGAGGGCCATGAGGCGCGGCTGGAGCTGGACCGCATGGCCGAGGGCCGCAAGCGGTTCCGGGGCGAACTCGCCGGGGTGGAGGGCGACCAGGTCGCCGTCAACCTCGAGGGGGAGGCCGAGACCGCCCTCATTCCCTTCGCCTGGATCACCGAGGCGAAGCTGATCCTGACCGACCGCCTGATGGAGCGGGGCGCGCAAGAACGCGCCCGGCGCCTGGACGGCGGTTCACATCCCGATTCCGACCAGGAGGACGTCCCATGAGCCCGACAGGGATCGCCGCGAACCGGCTTGAGCTGCTGCAGATCGCAGACGCCGTGGCCCGCGAGAAATCGATCGACCGCGAGGTGGTCATCTCGGCCATCGAGGAGGCGATCCAGAAGGGCGCCCGCGCCCGCTACGGCGCCGAGCATGACATCCGGGTCCGGATCGACCCCAAGACCGGCGAGACCAGCCTGAAGCGGGTGATCCGGGTCATCCCGGACGACGAGACCTTCACCGACGAGGATGGCCTTCCGGTCGAGCCCGTCGGCATCCGCCGGATGTCGGAAGCCCTGCGCGACGACCCCGAGGCCTTCGTCGGGAAGACCTACGAGGAGGTGCTGCCGCCCTTCGAGTTCGGCCGGGTCCAGACCCAGATGGCCCGCCAGGTTGTGACCGGGAAGGTCCGCGAGGCCGAGCGCGAGCGCCAGTACGAGGAGTTCAAGGACCGGGTCGGCGAGATCGTCAACGGCGTGGTCAAGCGGGTCGAGTACGGCAACACCGTGGTCGACCTGGGCCGGGGCGAAGGCATCATGCGCCGGGACCAGTCCATCCCCCGCGAGAACTTCAACATCGGCGACCGGATCCGCTGCTACATCTACGACGTGCGTCGCGAGGCGAAGGGGCCGCAGATCCTGCTGAGCCGCGCCCATGGCGGCTTCATGGCCAAGCTCTTCGCCCAGGAAGTGCCCGAGGTGTACGACGGCGTCATCGAGATCCGCGCCGTGGCGCGCGATCCGGGCAGCCGGGCCAAGATGGCCGTGGTCTCCAATGACAGCTCCATCGACCCCGTCGGCGCCTGCGTGGGCATGCGCGGCAGCCGGGTGCAGGCCGTGGTGGCCGAGCTGCAGGGCGAGAAGATCGACATCATCCAGTGGAGCCCGGACGAGGCCACCTTCATCGTCAACGCCCTGGCCCCGGCCGAGGTGTCCAAGGTGGTGATGGACGAAGAGGACGAGCGGGTCGAGGTCGTGGTGCCCGACGAGCAGCTGTCCCTGGCCATCGGGCGGCGCGGCCAGAACGTCCGCCTGGCCTCCCAGCTTTCGGGGTGGCAGATCGACATCATGACCGAGAGCCAGGAGAGCGAGCGCCGCCAGCGCGAGTTCGCCGAGCGCACGGCCCTGTTCCAGGAAGCCCTGGACGTGGACGAGGTCATCGCCCAGCTGCTGGTCACCGAAGGCTTCGCGACGGTGGAGGACGTGGCCTATGTCGACGCCTCGGAAGTCGCCGCGATCGAGGGCTTCGACGAGGACACCGCCGAGGAGATCCAGGCCCGGGCCCGCGACCACCTGGAACGCGAGGCCGCCGAGCTGGACGCCCGCCGGCGCGAGCTGGGCGTCGAGGACAGCCTCCTGGAGATCGGGGGCGTGACCCTGCCGGTGGCGGTGGCCCTGGGCGAGGGCGAGGTGAAGTCCGTCGAGGACCTCGCCGGCCTGGTGCCCGACGACCTCCGCGGCTGGTACGAGACCCGGAACGGCGAGCGCGTTCGCGAGGCCGGCATCCTGGAGTCCTTCGGCCTGGACGCCGCCGACGCCGAAGCCCTGATCCTGCGCGCCCGCATCGCCATGGGCTGGATCGAGGCCCCTCCGGAAGTGGAGGAGGAAGAGATCGAGGCCGAGCTGAGCGAAGAGGACATCGTCTTCGGACAGCCGGGCGCCCGGGAGGCCTGACGCCGGAGTGACCGCCGTCGCACCCAGGACGCCGAAGACCCACGCCGAGGCCTCGCGGGAGAGCCGCGACCTCGTGTCCGGCGAAGTGCGCCCGCGGGAAACCATGATCCGCTTCGCCGCCGGGCCGGAAGGCCGGGTGACGCCGGACCTGGCTGGCCGGCTTCCGGGCCGGGGTCTCTGGGTGGCTGCGGACCGGGCCTCCGTGGAGGCCGCGGCGCGCAAGGGCCTGTTCAGCCGCGCCGCGCGGGCGGCCCTCAGGGCCGACCCGGACCTGGCGGCCCAGGTCGAGGTCCTGCTGATGCGTCGCCTGCTCGACGGCCTGGGACTGGCGCGGCGGGCGGGAGAGCTTGTGTTCGGTTTCGAGAAGGTCCTCGCGGCGGTGTCGGGCGGCCGGGCCGCCTGGCTGGTCGAGGCCCTGGACGGCGCCTCCGATGGACGCCGCAAGATCCTCGGAGCGGCCCGCAGGATGTCCCCGGCGCCCCCCGTGGCGGGGCTCTGGACAGGGGAAGAATTGAGTTTGGCCTTGGGGGGCGAGAATGTGATACACACCGCCTTCCTTGCGGGACGGGGCGCCGACCGCTGGACATTGGATGTCCAGCGGCTTTCGGGTTTCCGACCCCTGGCTCCGGACTCCTGGACCGAGGCGTCGCCGTCGGCGCCCGGGGCGCCGGACCCGGCTCCGGGCGAGGGATTTTGAAGTGGGCCGGACCCGTCCGGCCGGATGTAAAGCGAGCGCATGAGCGACGAAAAAGACAACGGCCGTCCCTCCGCCCCCGGCGGACGCCAGCCCCTGACCCTCAAGCCGCGCCCCGGCGCCGGATCGGTCAGCGCCGGCACGGTGAAGCAGAGCTTCAGCCATGGCCGCTCGAAGACGGTGGTGGTCGAGACCAAGCGCGCCCGCACGGCCGGTCCCGCCCCGGGCAACCTGGCCGCACCGTCCTCCGCTGAACGCCGCACGGTCCCGCCGGCGCCCGCCGCGACGCCGAGCCGACCCGCCCCGGCGATCTCCGCCTCGGATGGCGGCCTGTCCGCCGACGAGCTGAAGGCCCGCCAGAGGGCCATCGAGCTGGCCCGGGAGCAACAGGCCCGCCAGGCCGCCGAGGCCCGCAGCCAGGCCGAAGCCGCCGC
>CAIMLY010000017.1 GCA_903842425.1 uncultured Alphaproteobacteria bacterium
GGCCGCCCTCGTCGCCGCCCACCACGGCCAGGGGGCCGGACTTGCCGAGGCGGCCCAGGGCCAGGCTGGTGCGGATGCCGGACGGCGTCCTGGCCGCCCACTTGATGCACCCCGTCCCGGCGTCGATGGCCAGGAGGGTCGAGGCCTGGCTGGCGGCGTAGAACAGGGTTGTGCCCAGCAGGACGGGCTGGGAGCGCATGGTCGTGGCGTTCGGGATGGCCAGAGTCCAGGCAGGCTTGAGCCGGGCCAGGGAGGCGGTGGTCAGGCCGGACTGGCCGGCGGTCAGGCGGCGGCGGTTGTCGGCGTTGATGCCGAAGCCACCGGACGGGATGGGGGCGTTCACGTCCACCGTGCGGCGGTCAGCGGGGCAGCGCGCGCCGTCGATCCAGTCGTCGGAGACGGGCTTGGGCTTGGCGGCAAGGTAGTCGACCACGGCCCGCAGGTCGTCCGGCGCGAGGCTGTCGCCGATCCCCTTCATGACGCCGGTGGTCAGGGCGGTGCGCAGGGTTCGGGCGTCCATCTGCCTGAGGCTGGCCACCGGCGCTGCGCGGCTGCCGGGCTCGGGGGCGTTGTGGCAGGCGGCGCAGGCGCGGTCGTAGACGGCCTGTCCGGGATGGGCCTCGGCGGCGAGGACGGGGGTCGCGAGCGACACGAGGACGACGGCGGAGAGCGCCCAGAGGCGCTGGATGATGGATGCCGTCATGGTCTTCCCCCTGGCTCCGGCCTGAACGCGGCGAAGCTCAAGGTCTCAGGATAGGCCGCGATTCACGCCGGCGCCAGAAGCTCCAGGCAGGCGGGCATGAGATCGTCGAAATGATCGATGAGCCGGTCTGGACGCAGTTCCCAGGCGGGAATCTCGGTGTAGCCGAAGCTGACGAGGACCAGGGGCGTCCCCGCCGCCCGCGCCGCGCCGGCGTCAGTGCCGGCGTCGCCCACCATGACCGCCCGGCGGAGGTCGCCTCCCGCCGCCTCCACCGCCAGCTGCAGGTGCCGGGGGTCCGGCTTGGGCGCTGGGGCGAGGTCGGCGCCGATCACGGCGTCGAAGTGGCGGGCCAGGTCCAGGGCCTCGAGGATGGGCGTGGACAGGCGGGTCAGCTTGTTGGTGCAGACGGCCAGCCGGGCGCCGGCGGCGCGCAGGGCCTCCAGGCTCTCCGGCACGCCGGGGAAGGGTCGGGTCAGGTCGGCGCTATGGAGGTTGTAGTGGGTGATGAAGCGCTCGAAGAGGGCTTCAAGGTCGGCGCCCTCGACAGCCAGGCCCTGGGCTTCAAAGCCGCGCTGGATCAGCCGCCGGGCGCCATGCCCGATCAGGCTGCGGCCCTGGTCGAAGGGCAGGGGGGCGATCCCCTCCTTGGCCAGGAGGTGGTTCAGGGTTCCGACCAGGTCCGGGGCCGAGTCCACCAGCGTCCCGTCGAGGTCGAAGGCGATGACGGCGCCGGCCAGGGGCTGGGCTGCGGACGGCATGGACGCTCCTGTGCAGGGGACCGGGGGCGGGGACTCCGCTGGCGGTTTCGGCTAAAGCCGCCATGATTGTCATCTCGCCTGCGATTCCGGGGTTTCCGCCATGACCGCCCGCGCCGCCGTCATCCTCGCCGCCGGGCAGGGGACCCGGATGAAGTCCCCCATCCCCAAGATGCTGCACCGGGTCGGGGGGCGCACCCTGCTGGACCGGGTGATCGACACGGTGCTCGAGACGGGCTGCGAGCGGGTGGTCGTGGTGGTCGGGACCCACAGTCCCGAGGTGCGGCGACTGGTCGAGGCGCGGCTGGGCGCCGGCGCCGTGGCCGTGCAGGACCCGCCCCTGGGCACCGGCCATGCGGTCCTGGCCGCCGGTCCGGCCCTGGCGGACTTCGACGGCGACGTCATGGTGGTCAACGGTGACTGCCCCCTGCTGCAGCCCGAGGACCTGGACCCGCTCTTCAGCCTGCGCGCCGCGGCGACGGACCTGGCCCTGCTGGGCTTCCGGCCCGCCGATCCCCTGCTTTACGGGCGGATCCTTTCCGCCACCGGCGGCGATGTCCTGCGCATCGTCGAGGCCCGCGACGCCTCGCCGGCGGAACTGGCGGTGGGCGACTGCTACGCCGGCATGCTCTGCGCCGACCGCGGCCGCCTGTTCGACTGGCTGTCGCGGATCACCAACACCAACGCCAAGGGCGAGTACTACCTCACAGATGCGGTCGCCATCGCCGCCGGCGAAGGCGGCCGGGTGAAGGCCCATTACGCGCCCGAGAGCGCCGTCATGGGCGCGGACACCCCGGCCCAGCTGGCCCAGGCCGAGGCGGTCTTCCAGCAGCGCCGGCGGGTGCATTTCCTGTCCGAGGGCGTGGTCATGCCGGCGCCTGAGACCGTGCATTTCTCCTGGGACACCCGCATCGAGGCCGGCGTCCAGGTCGAGCCCTACGTGGTCTTCGCCCCCGGGGTCCGGATCGAGACCGGCGCGGTGATCCGGGCCTTCAGCCACCTGGAGGGCGCCCGGGTCGGCCCCGGCGCCCTGATCGGCCCCTACGCCCGCCTGCGCCCCGGCGCCGACATCGGCGAGGAGGTCCACATCGGCAACTTCGTGGAGGTCAAGAAGGTCCGCCTGGACAAGGGCGCCAAGGCCAATCACCTGGCCTACCTGGGCGATGGCACAGTGGGGGCGGGGGCCAACATCGGCGCCGGCACGATCTTCTGCAACTACGACGGCTTCGACAAGTACGAGACCCACGTCGGCCCCGGCGCCTTCATCGGCTCGAACACCGCCATTGTCGCGCCGCGGTCCATTGGCGCAGGCGCCATGACGGGGTCGGGCTCGGTGATCGTCCGGGACGTCCCAGACGACGCCCTGGCCGTGGCCCGGGGCGAGCAGAGCAACAAGGCCGGCTGGGCCGCCGCCTTCCGCGCGCGCAAGACCGCCGAGAAGGCTGCCCGGAAGGCGAAGGGCGGATCATGAGCGCCGAGGACCAGAAGCGCGCCGCTGGCGAGGCCGCCGCCGCCCTCGTCCAGCCCGGCATGGTGGTGGGCCTCGGCACCGGATCCACCGCCGCCTGGTTCGTCCGCGCCCTTGCCGCCCGGAAGCTGGACATCGTCGGCGTGGCCACCTCCCGCTCCACGGCGGCCCTGGCGCAGGACCTGGGGATCCGGGTCGCGGAGCTGGGTGAGACCGGCCCCATCGACCTGACCGTGGACGGCGCCGACGAGATCGGCCCGGCCCTGTCCCTCATCAAGGGCGGCGGGGCGGCCCTGCTACGCGAGAAGCTGGTGTGGGAGGCCTCCCGCCGCTGCGTGGTCATCGCCGACGCCGGCAAGCGCGTCGCCCGCCTGGGGGCCTTTCCTCTCCCCGTTGAGGTGGTGGCCTTCGGGCACCGCACCACCCTGGACCGGATCTGCGACGCCCTTTCGGAGTGCGACATCGGCGCCGCGCCCCGTCTGAGGCAGAAGGACGGCGCCCCTGTCCTGACCGACGGCGGCAATGTGATCTACGACATCGCCTGCGGTCGCATCGAGGCGCCAGCGGCCCTGGCGGCGGCCCTGAAGTCCGTCACCGGCGTGGTGGACCACGGTCTTTTCCTGGACCTCGCCGACCTCGCCCTCGTGGCGACGGACGCCGGCGTGACCGGGATCGAGCCCTAGGCTTCGCCGGCCCGAGCCCGCATCGAGGCGTCGTAGACCCGGTTCATCCAGCCCCCGAGGACCGCGAGCCAGATCAGGCCCACGCCGGCCATGGCTGCGTGCAGCCCCCAGAAGGCCGAGGGCGCCATGTGCTCGTAGGCCTGTCCCATCCGTCCCACCAGCAGGTTCCCGCCCGTGAAGGACAGGTAGTAAACGCCGAGCAGGGTGGTCGCCAGGCCGGCGGGACCCACCCGCGAGTACAGCGACATGATCACCGTATCCACCCAGGGCAGGGCGGCGTCGGCGAGCATGAAGAACAGGATCGGGAGGAGGATGTGGACCTTGTCGCCGCCGAAGGCCGCCGCCGACAGGGCGAGGACCAGGAAGGCGCAGGCGGTCAGGGTGAAGCCCACCATGAGGCGCGAGGTCTCCCGCGGCTGACGTCCGCCCCGGGACTGCCAGGCCCAGATGCGCACCGCCAGGGCCGTGGCGACGATGGTCAGGATGCCGTCGAGGGTCGAGAACCAGGTCACCGGCACCTCGAACCCGCCGATCGTCCGGTCAACGTGCTCGCGCGCCCAGACCGGGAAGATGTTGAAGGCCTGGTTGTAGGCGCCGATGTTCAGCATGGAGCCGACGAGGACCAGCAGGAGGGCGGCGACCACCAGGCCCTGGGCGGGTCCCCGGGCGGCGCCCGATGTCGCCGGAGCCGCCACCTCGATCGCGCGCCGGGCCGGGAAGCGCTTCACACCGGAAAGGTAGGCCGCCAGCCCGACGGACATGCCCGCCGCTGCGGCGGCCAGGCCGTAGGACCAGCCCACCTTCTCGCCCAGGGTGCCGACGACCAGGGGCGTGATGAAGCCGCCGA
>CAIMLY010000018.1 GCA_903842425.1 uncultured Alphaproteobacteria bacterium
CGGCGGCCTGGAGCACCGGGTAGGTGTAGAGGCCGACGCTCTCGCGCTCCTTGTGCTTGCCCGCCTTGTCCTTGAACTGGGTCATGCGGTCGAGCCAGCCGAGGCGGGCCACGCAGTTGAACACCCAGGCGAGCTCGGCGTGGGCCGGCACGGCGGACTGCGGGAAGATGGTGGCGACCTTCGGGTCGAGGCCCGAGGCCAGGTAGGCGGCGGCGATCTCGCGCACCTGGTCCTTCAGCCGCTTCGGGTCCTGCCACTGGGTGATGGCGTGCAGGTCGGCGACGAAGATGAAGGTCTCCATCTCGTGCTGCAGGCGGGTGAACTTCACCAGGGCGCCGAGATAGTTGCCCAGGTGCAGGGCGCCGGTCGGCTGGACGCCGGACAGGACCCGGGTCGGGCCGGAATAGGCGGGGGCGGGAGTGTCGGTCATGGAGGCGCAGGGCTCCGGAAGGGCGGCGGACGAAGGGACGGCGGGGTCAGCCGCAGCGCCATCGCGAGGTCTGTGCGGGCTTCCGGATCATGGCCGGCGAATAGCGCCGAACCGGCCTCAGGACAAGTCCGCCTCCGGGGACGGGGCCGGACCGGCGGGCCGGCGCAGGGCCGCGCGGACCTCCGACAGGCGCAGGCCGCCGAACAGGAGGAGCAGGCCTGCATAGGACAGGGCGCCAACGAGGCAGACCGCCAGGACCGTCAGCTCCTTGGCCCCCAGGCCGGCCAGGGACAGTCCCGCCAGGGGCGCCTCCAGCACCGGCCTGAAGTGGGCGGCGAGGGCCAGGAGGGCGCCCATGGCGAGGCTGGCGGCGACGATCCGGGCGATGCGGCTCCAGGCGGCCGCGGAGGGGGCGTAGGCCTTCCGGCGATGCAGGGTGAAGGCCATCTGCGCCACGGTGATCCAGGTGGCGATACTGGTCGCCGCCGCCAGGCCCGTGAAGCCGACGAGGTTGAAGAGGGCCACGCCGAGGGCGATGTTCACGGCCACCGACACCAGGGAGAAGACCATGGGGGTCCGGGTGTCCTGGCGGGCGAAGAAGGCCGGCTGGAGGATCTTGACCAGGACAAAGGCCGGAAGGCCCCAGCCGTACTGCAACAGGATCAGGCCGGCGGCCCGGGCGTCCTCGGCCAGGAACTGGCCCCGGGTGAAGAGGCCGTCCACCAGGTAGACCGGCATGGCGGTCAGGGCCGCGGCGGCGGGCAGGCAGAGGGCGAGGCCGAAGACCAGGGCCTGGTCCATGACCGCCTGGCCCTCGCGACCGTCCTCCCGGGCGAAGGCCCGCGAGAGCTGGGGAAGGAGGGCCACGCCGATGGCCGTGCCCACCAGGGACAGGGGCAGCTGGTAGAACCGGTCCGCGACGCTCATCCAGACCCGCAGCCCGGGCACGTGCGAGGCCAGCATGGTGGAGATGAAGATGTTGACCTGCACCGCACTGGAGGCCACTGCGCCGGGAATGGTGAGGCGGACCAGGCGCCGGACCTCGGGCGTCAGGCGGGGCAGGACCAGGCGGATCCGGGCGCCCGCGCGCCGCACGCCCCACCAGCACAGGCCCGCCTGGGCGATCCCCGAGGCGATGGTGGCCCAGGAGGCGGCGTAGGCGGCGTCCACGGGGCTGGTCTGTGGCAGCACGGCTGCAAGGACGCCGAGGTTCAGGATCACCGGATAGGCGCCGTAGATGATGAACCGGCCCCGGGCCGTCAGCACCCCCGCCAACAGGGCGGCGATCACCATGCAGGGCAGGTAGGGCATGGTGATCTGGGTCAGGATGACGGCCAGCCTGAACTTGTCCGGGTCGCCCACGTAGCCCGGGGAGTAGACCAGCATGATCCAGGGCATGGCCAGCTGGGCGAGGATCGTCAGGGCGACGGTGGCGGCCGCCATGACTGCCAGGGCGTCGGTGGCCAGGGTGTCGGCCGGCGCCTCGCCGTCCGCGGAGAGCTTGCGCGAATAGGCCGGCACGAAGGCGGCGGCGAAGGCGCCCTCGGCGAAGACCCGGCGGAACAGGTTGGAGAAGGCCTGGGCGGTGAAGAAGGCGTCGGCGGCGATGGTCTGGCTGGCGCCCATGCGCGCGGTGATGACCAGGTCCCGGGCCAGGCCGAGGAAGCGGCTGACGAGGGTCAGGCCGGAAAAGACCATCGAGGCGCGGATCAGCCCGCCCCCGGCCTTCGGCCCGGTGGACGGCGGCTTGCCCTGGGGGGGCGTCGGGACGGATGCGTCGCTCACGGGGCCTGAATGCGCCCCGCCGCGGCGGAAGGTCAAGCCGGCGGGTCAGCGGGCGACGCTGGCCCTGGCCTTCTGCAGGTGGGCCCGGGGGCGGCCGGCGGGCTGGGCCTCGACGGCGTCGAGGGCGGCGAGCAGGTCGGCCCTGAGCCGGGTGGTCCGGTCCGGGTCCAGGAGCTTCCGGCCCCGGGCGTCGACCACGTAGAAGGCGTCCACGGCCCGCTCGCCATAGCCGTCGATGTGGGCCGAGACGATGGACAGGCCGGCATCGGCGATCACCTCGGCCAGGGCCGAGAGCAGGCCCGGACGGTCGCGGCCCGAGGCCTCGATCACGGTGGCCGCCTCCGAGGCGTCGTTGTCGAGCATGACCGTGGGGGTGATGGCGAAGGCCGCGGCGCGGCCGAGCTCGGCCGGCGGGCGGCCGTCGCGCTTGAGGGGCTCGCCCCGGCCCGCGGACTCCAGCAGGGACATGAGCCGGTCCAGGGCCCGGGGATTGTCGGCGCCGAAGGCCGCCCCGGAGACATCCTGCACGAAGAAGACGTCCAGGGCCTCGCCCCGGCGGGAGGTGTGCACCCGGGCGCCCATGACGTTCGCCCCCGCCAGGTTGAGGGCCGCGGCGAGGTCGGCGAAGAGGCGCGGACGGTCGGTGGCCGAGACCGAGACCTCGGCGGCGTTCATGTCGGCCCGGATCCGGCAGGCGGTGGCCGCCCCGCTCTCCGCAGCCCGGCGGACGAGGGCGCCGTGGGCGCGGACCTCGTCGTCGGTGAAGGCGGTGAAGTAGGCGTCCTCCATGGACTGGGCCCACTCCGTCAGGGCCGGGCTGGACTCGGCCAGGCGCATGCGCGCGTCGTAGGCGGCGTTCTCGTGGTAGCGCCGGATGGCCGCGGCGTCGTCGGAGCCACGCCCGCCCCGGAACAGGGCCTCGGTGGACCGGTAGAGCTCGCGCAGGAGCTGGCCCTTCCAGCCGTTCCAGACCCCCGGCCCCACGGCGCGGATGTCCGCCACCGTCAGGACCAGCAGGAGGCGCAGCCGCTCCGGCGTCTCGACGATGCGGGCGAAGTCGACCACGGTCCGGGGATCCGACACGTCCCGCTTCTGGGCGTAGTCGCTCATCACCAGGTGGTGCTCCACAAGCCAGGCGACCAGCTCGATCCGCTTGCGGGTCTGGCCGAGGCGTTCGCAGGCCTGCCGGGCCGCCCGCGCGCCGGCCTTCTCCTGGCCCCCGGCGCCGCCCTTGCCGGTGTCGTGCAGCAGCATGGCCAGGAACAGGGCCTCGCGGTCGCTGATCAGGGGCATGATGGCCGTCGCGAGGGGATGGTCCTCGGCGAAGCGGCCGTCGGCGATGCCGGCGATGACCCCCACCGCCCGCAGGGTGTGCTCGTCCACGGTGTACGAGTGGTACATGTTGAACTGCATCTTGGCGACGATGCGGCTCCACTCGGGCAGGTAGCGGCCCAGGACGTCGGCCTCGTTCATCAGGGTCAGGGCCCTCTGCGGGTCCCGTCCGCGGGCGAGGATGTCCAGAAGGACCTCCGCAGCCGCAGGGTCCCGGCGAACCCGGGGCCCGATCTCCGCAGCGTGCCGGGAAGCGGCGGTGAAGGCGTCCGGATGCAGGTCCAGGCCCTCCCGGTCGGCGTGCAGGAAGAGGCGCAGCAGGTTGACCGGGTCGGCCTCGAAGACCTCGGGGCCCTCGACGTGCAGGCGCCCGCCCTCGGCGTGGAAGCCCGGCGCCACCTCCCGTCGGCGGGAGCGGCCGCGGCCCGGCAGGAGACGGGACAGGGCGCCCGGATGTGACTTGACCCTCTCCTCCTCCAGCTTGGCGGTGAAGACCCGGGTCAGGGCGCCCACCTCCTTGGCGATCAGGAAGTAGCGGCGCATGAAGCGCTCCACCGCCGGGGCGTCGCCCCGGTCGCCGTAGCCCATCCGGCGGGCGATGGCGGGCTGGAGGTCGAAGGTCAGCCGCTCCTCCGGCCGGCCGGTGGCGAAGTGCATGTGGCAGCGCACCGCCCAGAGGAAGTCGATGGACCGGATGAACCCGGCGACCTCCCGGCGGTCGAACATGTCCAGCTGGATCACGCCGCTGGCCCGGTCGGCGCTGGCCACGGGGTTCAGGTAGCGGGCGATCCAGAACAGGGTGTTGAGGTCGCGCAGGCCGCCCTTGCCCTCCTTGATGTTGGGCTCGACCATGTATCGGCTCACGCCGGCTCGGAGGTGCCGCTCGTCGCGCTCCTTCAGCTTGGCGGCCACGAACTGGGCGCCTGTGCCGCGGATCACCTCGTCGCGGAAACGGCGGATCAGGTCCTCGGCCAGGGCCTCGTCGCCGGTCAGGTGACGGGCCTCCAGGATGGAGGTCCGGATGGTGAAGTCCTCCCGCGAGAGCCGCAGGCACTCGTCCACCGTCCGCGAGGCGTGGCCGACCTTGAAGCCCAGGTCCCACAGCGCATAGAGCATGAACTCGATCACGCTCTCGGCGTGGGGCGTCTGCTTGTACGGGCGCAGGAACAGGAGATCGAGGTCGGAGAAGGGCGCCAGGGCCCCGCGGCCGTAGCCCCCCACCGCCATCAGCGCCAGGCGCTCGCCCTCGGTGGGGTTCCGGGCCCGGAACACATGCACCGTGGTGAAGTCGTAGAGGGCGCTGACGACCTCGTCGGTCACGCCGGAGAGGAGCCGGGCGGTCTCGATCCCGCCGGCGCCGTTCTCCAGGCGCTCCTTGGCGATCATCCGCCCCCGGAACAGGGCCTGCCGCAGGATGTCCAGGGCCCGGCGCCTCTGCTCGGCCTCGTCGCCGATGGCGTCCAGGGCCGCGGCCGACAGGCGGGCGCGCAGGCTGACGCCGTCGAGGACGTGTTCGAGCCGGGTCGGGCGCAGGCGCTTGGACATCGAAGACAGATATAGTCGCAATTCCACGGCTGCGTCAGGCTCGTCGGCGGCCGCCGGCCCGCGATTGCCCCCGCCCGGAAGCCGGAGCATGATCTCTCCCTGACCTGGAGACACCCTGCATGGCCCATGGGCCCGCACTGGAACTGGCGGACGTGACCCGACGCTTCGGCGACCGGGCGGTGGTGGACCGGTTGAGCTTCCGGGTCGAGCGCGGCGCCGTCTTCGGCTTCCTGGGCCCCAATGGCGCCGGCAAGACCACCACCCTGCGGATGGTCCTGGGCCTGGTGGCCCCGACCTCAGGCCGGCTGCACGTGCTCGGCGCGGCGGACGGCCGCGGGGTGCGCGACCGCATCGGCTTCCTGCCGGAGGAGCGCGGCCTGCATCCGCGGATGACGCCCCTGCAGGCCGCGGCCTTCCTCGGCGCCCTCAAGGGGGTTCCCGCCCGCGCCGCGCGCGAGAGGGCCCGCACACTCCTGGAGGGCCTCGGGCTGGGCGCCTCGCTGAACACCCAGCTCCGGCGGCTGTCCAAGGGCATGGCCCAGCAGGTGGCCCTGGTCTGCACCCTGGTCCACGACCCGGAGCTCCTGATCCTGGACGAACCCTTCTCGGGCCTGGACCCGGTCCACCAGCAGGGGCTCGAGGCCCTGATCCGCGAGCGGGCGTCGGCGGGCGCCACCGTCGTCTTCTCGACGCATGTCATGTCCCACGCCGAGCGGCTCTGCGACCAGGTCGTGCTTCTGGCGAAGGGGCGCAAGGTCTTTGACGGGTCGGTCCAGGAGGCGCGGAGCCGGGCCCCCAGCCGCCTGACCCTCGAGGGCGACCTGGCCCCCGAGGCCATCTCTGCCCTGCCCGGCGTGGCCGAGGTCGTCGTCTCCGACCTGCCGGGGGGACGGCGCCTGGAGGTCTGGCTGACCCCCGGGATGGAGGCGCACCAGACCCTGTCCGCCGCCTTCCGGGCCGGCCTTCCCATCCGCCGGTTCGAATCCCGCGAACCCGGACTCCACGAGGCCTTCCTCCTGTTGACGGGGAACCGGGCCGACCTGCCGGAGGTCGCCGGGGCATGAGACGTCTCCTGATCATCCTGCGGCGGGAATACCTCGCCTACCTGCTGACACCCGGCTTCCTCATCACCCTGGTCGCCCTGCCCCTTGTCCTCTTCGCCAGCGCGAGCCTGCCGTCCATTCTGTCCCGGCAGGCGCCCGCCCCGAAGGTGGTCGTCCTGGACCTCACCGGACTTGGGCCCGAGGGGCCCGGTCCCCATCTCGAGGCGCAGATCCGGAAGGGCCAGACCCGCAACCTTCCACAGGAGCGGGCGGCGGTCCTTGTCCCCGCGCCGGACGGGATCGCCGGCGCCCGCACGCCCGAGGAGGCCGGCCAGCGGATCCAGGATTTCTACCGGGGCCAGAACCCCGACGGGAATCCTCCCGCCTTCCTGGTCCTGGCCGGAAAGGCCGACGCCCTGGACGCCCGGCTCTGGACGGTGCGGGCCAGGCTGATCGACCTGTCGGGAGAACTCGAGCGCGAACTGTCCGACTGGTCGCGGGACGCCCGGATGCGTGCGCTTGGCCTGGACACGAAGCAGATCGACGCCATCAACCGCTCCGGAGTGGACATCAGCACCTACTCGCCCGGATCGCAGACCGGCCGGGTCACCCTGACCGACCGCCTGCCGCACCTCGCCGCCCTCGGCGTCAGCTATCTCCTGGTCTCGCTGATCCTCGCCGGCGCGGGGATGGTCCTGACCAGCGTGGTCGAGGAGAAGTCGAGCCGGGTGATCGAGGTCCTGGTGACGTCGGCCCACCCCGCCGAACTCCTGGTCGGAAAGGTGCTCGGTCTCCTCTGCCTGTTCCTCACCGTCATCGGCGCCCTTGCGGGTGCAGGGATCCTGGTGGCTGGGCAGCTGCCCGCCGGCATCGCCCGGGATGCCGTGAACGCCATCTTCAGTGGGGGACTCCTGGGTTGGGCCGTGCTCTTCCTGGCCTCCGGCTTCCTGCTCTACGGATCGATTTTCGCCGGCCTCGCCGCCTTCTGCGAGACTCCCCGGGAAGCGCAGAGTCTCGCGACGCCCCTCAGCCTGTTCATGCTGATCCCCCTGTTCCTGGTGATCTCCGGCTTCCAGGCGCCGGAGTCTCCGGTCATCCGCATCGCCGCACTGTTTCCCCCGTTCACGCCCTTCCTCATGCTCCTGCGGATCGCAGACGGCGCTCCCGCCTGGGAGGTGGCCACGGGAATCGCCCTCATGGCGGCGACGACGGCCGGCGCCATCTGGATCGGCGTCCAGGCCTACCGGACCGGCGCCCTGACCCAGGGCTCGTCCAGCCTCTGGGCGATCTTCCGCAGAAGCCTGGCTCGCAGGGCCTGACCCGTCATCCCGGCGGCGGCCTTCTTCCTGGCGCCGGGGCTGGAGGCGCGCGCCCTACCCGCCCCTGACGTCCCCGTTCAGGGCGGCGAGATCGGCGGCCGAACCCAGGGATGAGCCGCCCGCCCTTCGCCCGAGGGCGTAGTTCGGGGGCACGATCTCCGGGTCGGCGCCGGGCGCCGTGGGCGGAGAGAAATAGCCCAGGGCGTAGGAGCCCATGGCGTAGCCCAGCAGGTCCTGCAGGACGGGGTCGAAGGTTCGGGCGATCTCGGGCGGGCAGGCCAGGTACTGGTTCTCTTCCTGCCGCAGCCAGCCGAGGGCGTAGGTGATGTTCAGTCCCACGCGGTCGGCGTCCGAGCCGTTGGCCCCTCCGCCGTGGACGACGCTTCCGGTGTAGACAAGGACCGAGCCCCGTCCCATGGCCGCCTGGGTGACCTCAGCCGGATCGGCCCGCCGGTCATCAGGCCAGACGGTGGAGCCCGGGACGACCCGGGTGGCGCCATTCTCCCGGGTGAAGTCCGTAAGGGCCCAGATGGTGTTGAGCTGGGGCTCCACGTCCCTGAGGTGGGTTCCCCAGGCCCAACGGTCCTTGTGAAGGCTCTGGGCCTTTTCACCCGGCATGATGCGGATGACCTGGCCCAGGTGCAGCTGGTAGCGCTCGCAGGATGGCAGGAGCAGCCGGTCGCACTGGGCGAGGATGCGGGGGTCGCGGATCAGGTCCCGGCAGAGGGGCGAACGGGCGGCCAGGGCGCCGGTGCGGGTGGTCCTGAATCCGGTGAATCCGTCGCGCCCCGGCGCAGTCGCCTGGACCCAGGGGTCCAGCTCGGCGCGGACGGCGTCGGCCTCGCCCGGGGTGAGGACCCCGTCGAGGATCACGGCGCCGTCGGCGATCAGCCGCTGATGGACCTGGTCGGGATCGGCGCCGGCGGGGAAGTGGGCGAGTTCAGGCACGACTGTCCTCCCGTCACTTGCGCGCGGGCGGGACCCGCTCGAGCTCCATCACGTCGAAGGCGGACTCGAATTCCGGCTCGGGAAACTCAAGCCGGAGCCGGGCGGGGCCGGGCCGGACGGCGAAGGCGACCTGGTTGCGGGCGCCCGGCTTGCCGTAGGCCTTGCGGGGCTCGTCAGCCAGGGACAGGGCCCCGGCAAAGATCATCCGGGTCCCGGCGTCATCGTAGAAGCGGCCGCTCACCCGCTGGGAACCGGTCAGCTTGTCGAGCCGCCAGCCGGCGCCGTCATCGACGATCCGGCAGCGGAACCAGCCATAGACCACCAGGCCCGCGGACTTGCCCAGCTTGAGGGTCCGGCAGCGCCAGTCGCCGGTCAGGTCGGCGTCGCGGACGGACAGGAGGGCGCCGGACAGGGCCCGGTCGAGGACGGCGACGTCGGCCGGTGCGCCCGTGGACTTCGCCGCGCTGATGGCGGCGGCCCGGGTCGCGTCGAAGCGCTGGAGCCGCGCCTTGTCCTGCGCCGTGAGGAGACTGACGATGGCCCCGTCGGCGCGCGCCGCTCCCGAAGGCAGGGCGGACAGCACGAGCAGCGCAAGGAAGGCCAGGGCCGGGGTCCTCGAAAACGACATGGGATCCTCCGTCTCCGACCCCCCTGGGCCGGAAATTGAGTTGGATCATGGCGCAAGTCCGGGGCCGGGGCGAGTCTCCCGCCGTCCCGGAGACATCGGTTGGCGTGACCCGCGTCTTCTGACACCCCCCCGTCAGGACACGGCCTCCGCCCGGCCCGCCTCGCCCCCCGAGGCGGGCCGTTTCCGTGGCGGGGCGGAACTGTCCGGAGAGGGTCAGACCCGCAGGTCGACCTTGCGGTCGGGATCCCGCGGACGGCGATCGTCGTCGGACCGCAAGTCGGACTGGGAAGACGGCTCGGCGGGCTTCACGGGAGTCGGGGTCTCCGAGCCGGAGACCGGCTGGACGCTCATCGGCTGGACGTACATCCAGGCCATGGGATCGAAGGGCTGAACCCTCATGTCCGCCTCCTGCGGGGCGCAACCAGGTCCAGATCCTGCGGCGACAGGATCAGGATGGCGCAGATCCTCAGTACAGCCTCCCGCTCCTCGGCGTCAAATCCACCGTCGGCCGAGGCCACGGCGCAGGCGGCCGCGGCCACGGCCCGCGCGGCGGCGGGCTTTTCCCGGACCCGGCGGATCGAGGCCTCGGCAATGGACTGCGCCCTCTCGGGATCCTGGTTGAAGTCCACGATCCGCGCCTCGAAGGCCTCGATCACGTCCTCGACGCCGAAGACGTCCAGGGCCGGGAGGGTGCGCAGGCGCTCGGTGACCCGGCGGGTCTCCTCGGGCGTCACCCAGCCGTCCGACTGGGCGACGAGGGCGCAGGCGCTGACCAGGGCCTCGAACTGGACCAGGTCGCCGGGGGTCCAGGCGTCCTGGAACTCCGCCGGGGGGCCCGGGCGTCGGGGGGTCTGGCTGAAGGTGGATAGGCTCATGTCGGCGCTCCTCTGTGGCTTGGGAGCGCCCGACGCCGGACCCGGCTGGCTTGGGGGGGAAGGGAAGGCCCCGGACCCGGCATCGAGCGCACCCGATGCGGTCCGACATCGCGCTTCACTGGAAGCGCCAGAGGGGCCCGGCCCGCCCAGACGATCTGGGAAACCCGACCTGCCGGCGCAAGGGGCGGACCGAAAATTTCGGCGGCCCCGCGCCGGCCGGGTCACTGCCCGCGGAACTCCGGCTCCCGGCGCTCCATGAAGGCCTGGACCCCTTCGTGGAAGTCCTGCGAGCGGAACAGGTTGAGCAGGCTCATCAGCACATGGTGGGAGTGGCTCTCGAAGTCCTGGGTGAGGCCGTGCCGGAAGAGGCGCTTCATCTCGGTGACCGCCAGGGGGGCGTTGGAGGCGATCCGGGTCGCCCAGCGCGTGACCTCCGCCTCGAAGTCCTCGGAGGGGACCGCCCGGTTCGCCAGGCCCATGGCCACGGACTCATCGGCGCTGAGGGTCTCGCCCAGCATGGCCACCTCGCAGGCCTTGGCCCAGCCGAGCAGGCGCGGCAGGTACCAGGTGCCGCCGCTCTCCGGGATCACGCCCCGGCGGGTGAAGCCGGGCAGGAGCCGGGCCGTGTCCGACATGATGCGCATGTCGCAGCCCAGGGCCAGGTCCAGGCCGTAGCCCGCCGCCGCCCCGTTGATGGCCCCGATCACCGGCTTGTCCATGCGCTGCAGGGTGACGGTGCAGATCTCGCGGGTGGAATGGTGCCGGGCGCCGGCGCTGGCCAGCCCGGCCCCGCCGATGCCCTCGCCGGCTGCAGCCTGCTTGAGGTCGAGGCCCGAGCAGAAGGCCCTGCCCGCGCCGGTCAGGACGACCACGCGCACCGAGGGGTCGTCGTCCGCAGCCTTGAAGGCCTCGTTGAGCTCGCCGAGCATCCGGCCGGTGATGGCGTTCATCACCTCGGGACGGTTCAGGATGATCCAGCGGACCGGACCCCGGTCCTCGACGAGCACTTCAGACATTTCGAGCCTCCTCCCGGTCCCTGGCGGACCCTTCCCGGCGAGTTTCACCGGGCGGGCGCGGGACGGTCAATCCGGGCCTTCGCCGGAGGCCTTCCGCCCGGCGCCGGTCTGTAGGAATATCCGGCTTCATCGGGAGGAAGCTCATGGCCGGAACGGGACGCAGGGTGAGGGTGGCGGTGATCGGCGCGGGCGCCGGAGGCATCGCCGCGGCCATCCGGCTGCGCGAGCGCGGCGTCAGCGACGTCGTGATCTTCGAGAAGGCGGGCGAGCCGGGCGGGACCTGGCGGGACAACACCTACCCCGGCATCACCTGCGACGTGCCCTCGCACCTCTACCGCTTCTCCTTCGCGCCCAACCCGGACTGGAGCCACAAGTACTCCCCGGGCCCCGAGATCCAGGCCTACATGCGCAAGGTGGCGGCGGACTACGGGGTCGAGGCGCGGATCCGGTTCAACAGCGAGGTCCTGTCGGCGGACTGGCGGGACGGCGCCTGGGAGATCGTCACCACCCAGGGGCCGCAGGGGCGGTTCGACGCCGTGATCACCGCCGTGGGAATCCTGCACCATCCCTCGCTCCCGGACATCGAGGGCCTCGGGGACTTCGCCGGCGACGCCTTCCACACCGCCCGCTGGGATCATTCCGTCCCTCTGGAAGGGAAGCGCATCGGCGTCATCGGCACCGGGTCCACGGCCATCCAGGTCGTTCCGGCCATCGTCGACCGGGCGGCCAGGGTCAGCCTCTTCCAGCGCACCCCCCAGTGGATCCTGCCCGAGCCCAACCTGCCGATCGCCGAGGAGAAACGCGCCGCCTACCGCGCGGACCCGGCCCTGCTGGAGGACCAGTACGCCCACATGGCCCAGGCCTTCAACGGCGCCTTCTGCGCCGCGGTGGCGGGGGAGGCGCCGGATGTCTACGCACGCATGGCCCAGGCCTGCCGCGACAACCTGGACACGGTGACGGACCCCGGGCTCCGCGCCCGGCTGACGCCGGACTACCGGATGGGCTGCAAGCGACTGATCGTCTCGAGCCTGTTCTATCCGGCCATCCAGAGGCCCGACGCCGAGCTGGTGACCGACGCCATCGCCCGGATCGAGGCCGGCGGCGTGCGGACGGCGGACGGGCGGCTGCATGAACTGGACATCCTGGTCCTGGCCACGGGCTTTGACGCCCACCACCCCTTTGGCGACATGCGCATCGCCGGGCGCAGCGGGCGGCCGCTCGCCGAGGCCTGGGCGAAGGGCAATGTCACCTATCGCGGGGTCACGGTCCCCGACCTGCCCAACTGGTTCATGCTGGGCGGACCCAACAGCCCCCTGGGCAACTTCTCGTTCCTGATGACCGCCGAGCGCCAGCTGGACTACGTGCTGCAGCTGGTCGACCTGCTGGTCGAAGGCCGGGCCCGGGAGATCACGCCGAGGGACGAACCCACCGCCGCCTGGACCCAGGCGCTGAAGGACAAGCTGGCCGGGTCCATCTGGGCCTCTGGCTGTCGCAGCTGGTACTTCGACCCGCACGGCAACGTCGCCACCTACCCCTGGTCCTACGAGACCTTCGAGGCGGAGATGAAGGCGCCGGTCCTGGAGGACTACGCCCTGTCGGCGTGAACCCGGGTCACGGCGTCCCGGAGAGGATGAGGGCCCGGGCCTCGCGGATCGGCCCCACCACGAGCGACAGCTGGTGCTGGAGGAAGAACAGCCCGTACAGTCCGGTCTGGCGGTCAATCCAGGGATAGACCCCGAAGGCGCCGGGACTGGAGGCCAGGAGGCAGTCGCCAGCCGGCGATGGCGCCTCGCACCAGTGGCCGAGGGCATAGGCGTCCACGCCGTTGAGGCCCATGGGGCGGTAGGCCATGCGTACGCCGGCGGTCTGCACGCGCTCGAGCTCCGCCACCGAGGCCCCGGACAGGATCCGGCGTCCGTCGTGCACGCCCCCGGCGGCGATCATGCCCAGGAAACGGCCGTAGTCGGCCGCCGTCGTATAGACCCCGCCCTGGAGGTTGGGGTTGGTCACCTTGTCCGGGGCGAGGCCGGGCCGGAGGGGGTGCCCCCAGGTGGTGGCGGTCATGCCCAGGGGACGGGAAATCCGTTCCTGGAAGAGATCCGACCAGCGCCGGCCGGTGGCCTGCTCGACCAGGGCGCCCGCGACCTGCAGGGACGGCCCGCCATACCGGAAGACCTCGCCCGGCGGATCCCTCTGCCGGCGACCGGCGATCCGGGACGCGGACTCCGCAAGGGTCAGGTCCGTCGGCTGGACGATGTCGGACAGGCCCCTAAGCCCGCCCTGGCCGGCGGTGTAGGACAGGAGCTGGCGCAGGGTGATCTCGCCGGCGGGGCCCTGGAATTCCGGAAGGCGCCGGCCGATCGGCTCGTCCAGGGACAGGCGCCCTTCGTCGACCACGGTCATGACCAGGGCGGCGGCCATCCACTTTGAGGCCGAGGCGATGGGCAGGACGGCGTCCGGCGCGATGCGCCCGCGGTCCACCCGGTAGAGAAGGTCATCCTCGCGGTAGACCAGGACCGAGACCCCAGGCGCACCCCGGGCGAGGATGGCGTCGAGGCGCCCCTCGAGGCCCGGCGGCGGGGGCTGGGCGGCGCCGGCGGCGCTGGCGAAGAGGACCGCCAGGCCCATGAGGGCGGCGGCGATCGGGAATCTCGGGAGCATCTGGCGGAGTCCGTCGGAAGGCGGCAGGGTGAGTCGCCGGGAGCGCGGGAGCAGGACGGCGCCCATCTGGCGGAATTGAGAAGGAAATTGGGCATGAGTGAGGCAAACGAGGCCCAGGTCGCCTACTGGAACGACGCGGCGGGCCGGACCTGGGCCAGCCTGCAGGACCGGATCGACCGGCAGATCCGGCCCCTTGGCCTGGCGGCCATGGACCGTCTGGGCCCGGCGCCCGGTGACGCCGTGCTGGATATCGGGTGCGGATGCGGCGACACGAGCCTGGAGCTGGCGGCGCGGGTCGGCCCCGGCGGCCGCGTCACGGGCCTGGACGTCTCGGCTCCCATGCTGGAAGTCGCGCGGGGCCGGGCCGAGGCGGCCGGCGCCCAGAACCTGGCCTTCCGGCAGGCCGACGTCCAGGTGGCGGACCTCCCCGGCGGCCAGGACGCCGTCTTCTCGCGCTTCGGGGTGATGTTCTTCGCCGATCCGGGGGCGGCCTTCGCCAATCTCAGGACGGCGCTGCGGCCCGGCGGGCGGCTGGGCTTCGTCTGCTGGCGGCCCCTGGCCGAGAACCTCTGGATGCGCCTGCCGGCCGAGGCCGCCGCCGGCCTGGTCCCGCCGGCCCCGCCGCCGGAGCCAGGGGCGCCGGGCCCCTTCGCCTTCGCCGACCCGGACCGGGTGCGGAAAATCCTGGAAGGGGCCGGCTTCACCGGGATCGACATCACCCCCCACGACGAGGCGATCGGCGGCCAGGACCTGGACGGGACCGTCGAGATGAGCTTCCGGGTCGGGCCCCTCGGCGCGATCCTGCGCGAGCAGCCTGAACTCGCCCCCCGCCTCCGGGAGCGCGTCCGCGAGGCGGTGTCCCCATGGCTCCGCGGCGAGGCCGTCTACATGCCCTCGGCCACCTGGCTGGTCAGCGCCCGGTCTCCCGGCTGACCTCAGCCGTTGAGGAACCGGTTGAGGGCGGCGCGGCTGTCCCGCTCCGCCGCCTGGGCGACCCGCGCCCCGCGCATGACCTGGAAGGCGTGGAAGGCGCCCGGATAGACGTGCACCTCGGTCGCGATCCCCTCGCGGGTCAGGCGCCGGGCGTACTCGAGGTTCTCCTCCAGGAAGAGGTCCAGGGCGCCGGTGGCGATGAAGGTCGGGGGCAGGCCCGCCAGGCTCTCGGCCCGGGCCGCGGCGGCGTAGGGCGAGACCCCGTCGATCCCCGGTTCGTGGCCCAGCAGGGCCGTCCATCCGAAGCGGTTGTTGTGGGGCGTCCAGATGAACTCGCCCACCGTGGGATGCGGGTCCGGGCGGATGCAGGTGCGGTCGTCGATCATCGGGTAGATGAGGTGCTGGAAGGCGAGCCGGTGCTCGCCCCTGTCCCGGACCAGAAGGGCGAGGCCGGCGGCCAGGCCCCCGCCGGCGCTCTCGCCCATGACCCCGACCCGATCCGGGTCGATCCCCAGCTCGGCGGCGTTGGCCAGGGTCCAGGCCAGGGCGGCGTAACAGTCCTCCACGGCGCCGGGGAAGCGCGTCTCGGGCGCCAGGCGGTACGCCACCGTGACGATGACGCAGCCGAGGTCGGCGGCCATGGGCCGGTGCATGGCCTCGTTGCCGTCGGCCCGGCCCGAGACATAGCCGCCGCCATGGATGTGCAGGATACAGGGCAGGGCTCCCTCGACCCCCCGGGGCCGGTAGATCAGGATCTCCACGTCCGGGTCGCCGGCGCGGCCCGGGATGAGGCGGCGCACCTGGTCCGCCCGCTCGGCGTCCTTCGGGTCGGCGGGGAACCAGGAGGCCCGGCCCCGCATGCCCGGCAGCATGGCTTCGGTCAGGACGGCCGTCGGGAAGGCGTCCAGCATGGGCAGGAGCTCGGGATCGACCAGGTGGCGGGAGAAGGAATCGGACATGGGGCCTCGGCTTCGGATGGAGGTCTTCAGGGATAGATCTTCAGCATCTGGCCCTCATGGCGGCGGACGGCCTGGCGCATGCTGGTCCACTGGGCCGGGACATTGCCCCGGTCCCACGCGTTGATCCCGGCCTTGAGGCGGGCGACGACCTCGGGGCGTTCGGCGGCGAGGTTGCGCGTCTCGCCGGGGTCCTCGTCGAGGTTGTAGAGCATGTCGTAGACGCCCTGGGAGGAGGCCCGGGCCTGGACCCCGTCGGGGGTGATGCCGGCGGAGAGGCTCTCGGACTCGCCCGGTTCGGCCCGGTTGACGCTCCAGAGCTTCCAGGCGCCGTCACGGACCGCATAGTTGGGCCCGGAGCGCCAGTAGAGCCGGCGCTCGAAGCCCTTCGGCTTCGGACCCGAGAGGTAGGGGACGAGGTTCTCGCCGTCCGTCCCCCTCGGCAGGACCGCGCCCGCCAGGGCGGCGGCCGTGGGGGCGATGTCGAGGCTTGAGACCACCTGGTCCGCCACCGCGCCGCGCCGGAATCGCCCGGGCGCCGACACGATGTACGGCACCCGGACACCGCCCTCGAGGTGCAGGCCCTTGAAGCCGTTGAGGGGCCCGTTGCTGCAGGCCGTCCCGATGTAGCCCGCGCAGCCGTTGTCCGAGAGGAAGATGATGACCGTGTTCTTCTCCAGCTTCCTCGCCTTCAGTTCGGCGCGGATCCGCCCGATCCCGTCGTCCAGTCCCGTGACCATGGCGGCGTAGACCCTCTGGGCCTTGTCGGGGATGGCGCGGTTCCGCTCGATGTCGCTGGCCGGCGCCTGGAGGGGCGTATGGGGGGTCGTGTAGGCCAGGTAGAGGAAGAAGGGCCGGGCCGCATTGGCGTCGATGAAGCTGACCGCCTCACGGGTGAAGGCGTGCGTGAGATAGGCCCCCTCCTCCACGACCTCGCGACCCCGGAGGACGGGCGCGGCCCGGCGCAGCAGGGCCATCTTCTCGGCCTCGGTCGCCCCGGGAGGGGCCTGCACCCCCTCAGCCAGGCCGAAGGATGCGCCGGCTCCAGGGGGCGTGATCTCCTCGTCGCCAACCTTGAAGTCGGTCATGAAGGAGGTCGCCCCGGTCATGACGCCGAAGAAGCTGTCGAAACCGCGGTCGAGGGGATGGTAGCCGGACGGCTGTCCCAGGTGCCATTTGCCGACCATGCCGGTCGAATAGCCGGCGCCCCTCAGGACCTGGGGCAGGAAGACCTCGTCCCGGGAGACCCCGCCCGTCCGGTCCCGGCCGACCGGGTTGAACTCGTAGCCGAAGCGGGTCTGGTAGCGGCCCGTCAGGAGGGCGGCGCGGGAGGGCGCGCAGACCGGATGGGCCACGTAGCCCTGGGTGAACCGGACCCCGTCCCGGGCCAGGGCGTCGATATGGGGGGTCTTCACCCGCGGCGAGCCATAGGCGCCGGTGTCGCCATACCCCAGGTCGTCGGCGAGGATGACGATGATGTTCGGCTGGCCAGGCGCCGCAAGGGCCGGCGCTGCGACCAGGCTTGCGCCCGCCGCCGCCGCAAGGACCAGGCTTCTCGAGAACATGTCGGTTTCCTCCCGCCCGGGACTTCCGCCCGGCCCGACGGAAGGCTAGCACAGCGGTGGCGGCGCGGCAGGGGTCTCTGTGGCGAACCGCCCCATCCGGAGACGCGATGATGCGGAACGTCCTGCGCCCGGCCGCCCTGGCGGCCACACTCCTCCTGGGAACCCTTGCCATGACCGAAGCCCTGGCCGCTGACGACCCCTACGCCTGGATGGAGGAGATCGAGGGCGCCCGGGCCCTGGACTGGGCGAAGGCCGAGAACGCCCGGTCCCTGCCCCGGCTGCAGAACGACCCGAGGTACGCCGGCCTCTACGCCGGGGCCCAGGCCATCGCGACCGCCCCGGACCGCATTCCGGGGATCGCCTTCGCCGGCGGGGAAAGGGTCCGGGACTTCTGGCAGGACCGCACCCACGTCCGGGGCCTGTGGCGCGAGACCGACCTCGCCGGCTACCGGTCGGGCGCCCCGGTCTGGCGAACGATCCTCGACGTCGACGCCCTGGCCAGGTCCGAGGGCCGGAACTGGGTCTTCTCGGGGGCCGACTGCCTGGCGCCGGACAACGCCCTGTGCCTGTTGAGCCTGTCCGACGGCGGCAAGGACGCCGTGACCGTGCGGGAATTCGACGCCCGCGAGGGCCGCTTCCTCGACGGCGGGTTCCGCCTGCCGGAGGGCAAGCACCGCTTCGACTGGATCGACCGCGACACCCTGCTGGTCGTCACGGCCCTCGCCCCGGCGGAGAGCACCGTCTCGGGCTATCCCTACATCGCCCGCCTGCTGAAGCGCGGCCAGACCCTCGCCCAGGCCCGCGAGGTGTTCCGGGGCGACCGGAAGGACGGCGGCTACGGGGTGAACGGGCAGGTCTTCCGGGACGCCGGGGGTCAGGTCGAGGCCGTGGTCCTGGCCCGGCCCCTCGACACCTTCAGCGCCGAGCATCACCTGCTGGCGGGAGACCGGGCCGTGAAGCTGGCCCTGCCCCTGCGCTCCACCGTCCAGGCCGTCGTTTCGGGCCGGCTGGTGGTGAGCCTGGAGGCGGACTGGACGGAAACCGGCATGAAGGCCGGCGACCTGGTGGACTTCGACCTCGCAGCGGTCCGCACCGCACCCGGCGCCCTGAAGCCGGACCTGGTCCTGCGCCCGACGCAGAGCCAGAGCGTCGAGCAGGTCGCCTCGACCCGCGACCGGCTGGTCATCGGCCTGCTGGACAATGTCCGGGGCCAGGTCCTCAGCCTCAGGTGGACCGGCGGCGGCTGGAGCTCCCGGACCCTGTCCCTTCCCTCGGACTCGACCCTGACCCTCACCTCGGTCAGCCGGGACGGCGACCGGATCCTGGTGAGCGCCGCCAGTTACCTCTCCCCAACCAGCCAGTGGCTGGCCGAGGCCGGGACCGGCGAGACGGATCGCCTGCGCAGCCTGCCGCCCCGGTTCGACGCCTCGGGCATGGTCGCCGAGCAGCACTGGGCGGTCTCGAAGGACGGGACCCGGGTTCCCTACTCCGTGGTCCGGCGGAAGGACGCGCCGATGGACGGCTCGAACCCGACCCTGCTCTACGCCTACGGCGGCTTCCTGGTCAGCCAGACGCCCGCCTACGCCGCCACCCCCGGCAAGCTTTGGGTGGAGAAGGGCGGCGTCTATGTCGTCGCCAATATCCGGGGCGGCGGCGAGTTCGGGCCGCGCTGGCACAACGCCGGCCTGAAGCTGGACCGGATGCGGGTCTACGAGGACTTCTTCGCCGTCTCCGAGGACCTCATCCGTCGGGGCTACACCTCGCCCCGGCGCCTCGGGATCATGGGCGGATCGAACGGCGGGCTCCTGATGGGCGTGGCCCTGACGAAGCGCCCCGAGCTGTACAACGCCGTGGTCATCCAGGTGCCCCTGTTCGACATGATCCGCTACACGCAGATCGGCGCCGGCGCCTCCTGGGTGGGAGAGTACGGCGACCCGGCCATCCCGGCCGAGCGCGAGATGCTGCTCTCCTATTCCCCGTACCAGAACCTGAAGGCGGGACAGCCCTATCCCCAGGTCTTCATCGAGACCTCGACCAAGGACGACCGGGTGCACCCCGCCCATGCCCGGAAGGCCGCGGCGCGGCTGAAGGACCTCGGCTACGATGTCCTGTACTACGAGAACATCGACGGGGGTCACGCGGCGGCGGCCAACCTCAACGAGAGGGCCGTGCGACAGGCCCTGGAGTACACCTACCTCATGCAGAGGCTGATGGACTGACCGCGGCGCACGCGCAGCCGGGCCAGGGCTCAGAACCGGACGGTAAGGCGAGCGACGGCCCGGACGTCGCCGGCCCGGGTCCGGGCCCCGTCGGCGAGGGCGCCGGCCACAGTGGCCCGCAATTCGGCCCGTCCCGCGAGGCGGGCCGTGGCCGCGACCCCGATGTTGGCGAGGGCGGTGTCCTCGCCCCCGGAGGCGTTCCGCCCCCAGGCGGCGTCCGCGATCAGGGACGGCTGGACGCTGAAGACGTCGGGGAGGACCGGGATTTCGGCGAAGTCGAGATCCCCCTGGACCAGCAGGCCCTGGTCGGCGGCGCCGTCATCGTAGCTGTAGCCCCTGGCGGCGGTGAGACCGCCCAGGCCGAACTGCTCGGACCTGGGAAGGGCGCCGGTGGTCGCCTGCGCCCTGACCAGGGCCCGGAGGGTGCGGCCGCCCTTCAGCACCCGGGCGTGGACCAGGGACAGGCCGGCGTAGGCATAGTGCGCATCCTCCACCCGGCCATCGGAGATGGAGCGGATGCGGTCCGTGCTGTTGGCGTCTCCAAGGTCGCCGGGGGAAAGCCTCAGGACGGCCTCGACCTCGGTCTGCGAGACCTGGGCGAAGCGGGTGCGGTTGTAGCCCGCGACGAGGTGGTAGGCGTTGAAGGCGCTCGAGGAGACCCGGACCTCGCCGAAGGCGGCGACGGAGACCTGGCGGCGCGCCTCCAGGCCCAGCCAGACGTCTCCCGGGGCCTGGGGGGAGCCTGTGAGGTTGGACAGGGCGAACCGGTAGGACACCGACGCCTCGGCCACGGTGTCCTCGAGCTCGAAGACCTCGACGCGCTGGTGGGACTGGATCCAGTTGGCCGCAAGGTCGACCTGGGCCCTGGGCGCCGCCGGGTCGGAGGCCTGGAGGGACTGGGAGAGATAGCCCCGCTCCGAGCGACCGCCGATATCCTCTGGAGACACCGTGACCTGGTAGGCCAGGAGGCTGTCCTTCAGACCAAGCCCGCCGGCCTGGACGCCGGCGAAGAGGCGGTTCCAGCTCGTTGATTCCGAGCCTGTGTTGCCGTAGCCGGCAAAGACCGCCAGGGGCCGGGTCCGTGAGGTCCGGAGGATGAGGTCGGTCTCCCCGAGTCCCGCACCCGGGCGGAAGATCGCCTCGACCGTCCGGTAGGGATACCGGTTGAGCCAGACCAGGTCTTCCTGCAGCTGGCGGAGGGGGATCGTATCGCCGCGGGACAGGCGCACGGATCCCCGGACATCGTCGTCCGGGTCCTCCGGCTCCTGGCGGACCTCGCCGATCCGGAACTCCACGATACGGAGCCTCAGGACCCCGCTGCTGAGGTCCTGGGGCGGAGTGACCACCGCGGCGAAGGGATAGCCACTGCGCCGGTAGATGGCGTTGACGTCGCCCTGGATGGCGGTGACCACGGCCGTAGTCAGGGGCCGGCCGGCATGGCGCGCCAGCACCTGGCCAAGCTCGGCTTCGGTGAGGCGAAGGTCCCCGCCCGCCACCACCACGCTCCGGCCCTCGGGAAGGATCGCCAGGTCTGCGCCCGAGGCGGCGGCCAGGCCCCTCAGGGGCGGGCCGGCGACATCCGCCCCGTCAGGCTGGGCAGGGGGGGCGATCTCCGGGGTCAGGGGGGCGGCCGGGCGGTTGGCCGGCGGCGGGTTCCGCTCCACGGCCTGGGCGAGGGCCTCCCCGCCCACCCCTGCCAGAAGGGCGGTGGCGATGACGAGACGCCGGACGCGGACCTGACTGGAACTCATTGGCCTTCGCCCCCGCCATTCCTCCGGCCTCACGGTCATCGTCAGGGCCTGCGCGCCCCGTTTTCGGGCCCAAGCCGGCAAACTTCAAGGCGGAAACGCCGGGTGGGACGGCCAGCGGGACCGTCGGAACGAAGCCCGGGCGCAGCGGCGCGGAGGATCAGTCGCCCAGGGGCGCATAGAGGCGCGCCGGGCGGTGAGGGCCCCGTTCAAAGGCCTCCAGGGCCTGCACCCGACCGGAGTCTTCCATGAGCTTTCGGAAGTTCCGCTTGTCCACCGGCCGGCCCAGGGCCGCCTCGTAGCCCGCCTGGAGGCGGGCCAGGGTGAAGGCGGGGGGCATCAGGGGGAAGAGGAAGGCGGGGTCCGCCCGGACCTCCGCGGAGAGACGCACGAGGGCCGCCGCCAGGATGGCGTCGTGGTCGAAGGCGAGGCCCCGGGCCTCCGCAAGGCCCCTCCACTCCGCCTCGGCGGCGTCCGATCCCGCCTTGAGCCGGACATCCCCCGCGCGGACGAGCGCAAGATAGGCTACGGAGATGACGCGCCCGCGGGGATCGCGGCCAGGCTGGCTGAAGTTGGCGAACTGCAGGATCCGGCCGGGCCGCACCCCCGTCTCTTCCCGGGTCTCCCGCCGGGCGCAGGCGTCGAGATCCTCCGACTCCTGAAGGAAGCCGCCCGGAAGGGCCCAGTCCCCCCGGAAGGGCTCCGCGCCCCTCCGGACCAGGAGCACCCGAAGGTCGCCGGCGTCCAGGCACAGGATGACGATGTCGGTGGCGACGGCGGGTCGGGGATGATCGTAGACGTAGGCGGACATCTTAGTGTGTTGACAACACGAAGGTGAATGTGTAGATTTCACACTATCAGTGCGGCCCGCGCCGTCAACCAGAGGAGACGCCCTTGATCCGAACCAGCCAGTCCCACCCCCTGCGAATTGACTCCGTCAGCGCCGGACCGGGCTGCATCGGCATGACCCTGTCCCCCGGGAAGAAGGGCCCCAGCAACTTCGGAGGCCGGTGGGACCGGGACCTCGAGGCGGACCTGGCGGTGATCGTCGCCTGGCGCCCGACCGTGGTCGTCACCCTGATGGAGGCCGAGGAGTTCTCCCTCCTGCGCACGCCGCGCCTGGGGGAGCGGGTGCGGGAAGCCGGCCTGGAATGGCGCCATCTTCCGATCCGCGACCTGCACGCGCCGGACTCCCGCTTCGAGGCCGCCTGGACCTTCGCGGGCGCCGAGTTGCGCGACCTCCTGGTCCGGGGCGGAAGGATCCTCCTGCATTGCCGCGGAGGGCTGGGACGGACGGGCGTGGTGGCCACCCGACTGCTGACCGAACTCGGCGAGCCGGCCGAGACGGCCCTGCGCAGGGTCCGGGCGGCGCGCGACGGCGCGGTCGAGACCCCGCCGCAGGTCCAGCATGTCCTGGCCGTCCAGGCCGCACCGGAGGATCCCGATCGGACCTCCCGGCGACTGGCCTGCCTGGCGGGCGGCGCCGTGGGGGACGCCCTGGGCTACACGGTGGAGTTCCTGAGGAAGGCCGACATCACCCGAAAGTTCGGGGAGCAGGGCATACTGGCGCCCGAGGCGGACAGCGCCGGAAGGCTTGTCGTGAGCGACGACACCCAGATGACCCTGTTCGTCGCCCAGGGCCTGATCGACGCCGCCGATCCCACCCTGGAGGTGCGGACGGCCGCCCAGCGCCTGGCCCTGCTGGACTGGCTGGAGACCCAGGAGGGCGTCTTCCGGCCCGGTCGAAAGGGCCTGCTGGCGCACCCCGCCCTCTGGGTGCGCCGGGCGCCGGGGAATACCTGCCTGTCCGCGCTCAGGGCGGGCGGTCGGGGGGACCTTGTCCGCAGGATCAACGATTCCAAGGGATGTGGCGGGGTCATGCGGGCGGCCCCCGCAGGACTGCTGCCCGGCATCACGCCCGGGGCGGCCTTCGACCTCGGCGTCCGGGGCGCGGCCCTGACCCATGGCCACCCCTCAGGCCACCTGCCGGCCGGCGCCCTTGCGGGCCTGGTGGCCCACCTGATGGCCGGCCGGAGCCTCGATGAGTCCTGGACCGACGTCCGCAGATTGCTGGCGGCGCGCGAGGGGGCGGAGGAAACCCTCGAGGTCACAGACCGCGCCATCGACCTGGCCGGCCGGGACCGCATCAGCGACGCCGAGGCCATCCGCCGGCTGGGCGAGGGCTGGACCGGCGAGGAAGCCCTGGCCATCGCCCTCTTCGCCGCCTTCCGGGGCGAGGACCTGGTGGACACCCTCAGGATCGCCGCGAACCACGACGGGGACTCCGACTCCACCGCCGCCATCGCCGGGAACATCCGGGGGGCGGAAGAGGGTCTCTTCGGCCTGCCGATGGAGTGGATCCTGGCCCTGGACGTCATCGACCCGCTCCTGGACATCGCCCGCCGCTGGCCCACCGCCTGACCCTTCGCTGCGAATCCGGTTTCCCCTCGGGCGGAAAGCCGATCTAGGATGGGGGGAACACCCGCTGGAGCGAGGGAGGAGACACGATGACGGACATTCTGGACCTGGGGGGCCGCGTGGCCCTGGTGACGGGCGCCGGCCAGGGCGTGGGGCGGCAGATCGCCCTGCACCTCGCGGGGGCGGCCAACAGCGGCGGCGTCGTGGTGAACGACTTCGTGCTTGAGCGCGCCGAGGCCGTGGCCGAGGAGATCCGCGCCGCCGGGGGCAAGGCCCTGGCCCTGCAGTGCGACGTCTCCAACCAGGCGGCCGTGAAGGACATGGTGGCCAGGGCCGCCTCGGACCTCGGCGCCATCGGGGTGCTGGTCAACAACGCCGGCAACGCCGGGGCGACGCCCTCGGCGGACGCCCGCCTTCCCTTCTGGGAGACCGGCCCCGAGGCCTGGCAGACCTTCCTGGGGGTCAACCTCTACGGCGTCATCAACTGCACCGGGGCGGTCATCCCGGGCATGATCGAGCGCCAGGCGCCCGGGCGGATCGTGACCATCATCTCCGACGCCGGACGCTGGGGCGACGCCAACATGGAGATCTACGCCGCCGGCAAGGCCGGTGCGGCCGGCTTCATGCGCTCGGTGGCCCGGACCCTGGGCCGCTACGGCGTCACCGCCAACTCGGTGGCCATCGCCCTGACCGCCACCCCGGCGGTGGAGCGGACCCTGAACGGGGATCCCGAACGGCTGAAGCGGCAGATGGAGAAGTACATCATCCGCCGGCCCGGCCGTCCGGACGACGTGGCCAACATGGTGCTGTTCCTCGCCTCGGACGCCTCGAGCTGGATCACCGGCCAGGTCTATCCGGTGAACGGCGGCTTCACCTTCGCCCTCTGAGTCCCGGCCGCGGGCCCGTCCTGGCCTCAGCCCACGAGCGCCAGGACGGCCCGCCAGGGATCTCCGGCAAGGAGCAGGATGGCGAAGGCCAGCTCGAGCCCCACCGCCTTCAGGTTCTGGGCGTCCAGGGCGTCGTCCAGGAGGATGGAGACGATCCGGCCGGCGGCGGCGCCGGCCCAGCACAGACCGCTGACTGCGAAGACGATCGGGTCCTGGGTGACCAGCGGCATCAGCGCCAGGGGCGCCCAGAGCCCGCCATAGGTCGCCCGGAACTCCGACCGGCCCGCCGGGGTGAGCGGTTGCAAGCCGACGAACCGCGCCGCGACCTTCGGTAGCAACAGCCCCAGGAGCCCCATGACCAGGGTTCCCGCGGCGCCGACCTGATTCAGGATGTCCAAGTCAACTGGCCGCCGCGAGGATGCCGGGCGGTGCGAATACGGTCTGGGAAAGCGGCAGGCCGTTCCCCCTCTCGGCATACCGCTGGGCGGCGATGCGAACCATCTTCTGGAGGTTGGCCAGGAAGGCGTCCTGGTCCCGCATCCGGGCGTTGTGCTGGAACTGCTCCGCCTTGACCGCGGCCAGGAACTCCGGGGATTCGATCAGGAAATCGAGGTAACGGAAGTATTCCTCCGGATCGCTGGCGACGAAGCTCTCGGGAATGAGCGCCGAGACGTCGCCCGCCCGCAGGGACAGCACCGCCGCGCCGGCGCCGAGGGCGAGGTTGGCGCTGTTCCCCCCGCCGACGCGGAAGGGGTTTGCGAAGACGTCGACCGTGGTCAGCAGGCGGTCGAGCGGCGTCGCATAGGGGATGTGCAGGAAGCGGTCGCCCAGCACCTGGCGGCAGGCCTCGGACAGGTAGTCGGGGAGACCGCCAACCACCATCCAAAGGCAGTGCGGCCGGTCCCGGACCGCCAGCTCGATCCCGGTGATGAAGGCCTCGTCCATCTCGACGGCGAGGCGGTTGCCGACGGTGGCGATCACGAAGGCGTCCTCCGCCAGCCCGACCTCCGAGCGCGTCACCGGCTCCGGTGGCGGGGAATCAAGGCAGGGGCCGGACAGGCTCTGGACATAGTTGTCGGCAAAGGTCTCCGGCGCGCCCTGGGCTTCCCAGAGGCTGCGGATGTAGTCCGGGGACTGGAAGTACCAGTAGACGTCGGCGTACTGGACCGGCGCTTCATCCGCACAGGTGAACATCAGCGTGGGGCCCAGGCGGCTGACCACGCTGATCACGGGCGACAGGACAGGCTCGCACCAGACATGGAAGGTGCACGGCCCGCGCCCGAGGATGCCGGCCAGGAAGTCGGGATTGTCGTCCGTTGAGATCAGGGCGAGTCCCCGGCTGGCCGGGAAGCCGCCAAGCCGTTCCTGGATGTAGGCGCCCATGGCGGGGGTGATGGCGCCGGCGTGCACGATCTCGATTCGCTCGGCCTTCGGATCCCGCGCAAGGGCCGCAGCATAGTCGATTGCGCCGCCGGAGGGGGAGTGCCCCGGGTCCAGGAGGGTCCCGACAAGCAGGACGTGGGCGCGCCGGAGGCGCGAGGCGGGAAGTTGGCGCGGCGCCAGCTCGAGGCCGTCAGCGACCCGGACGAGGATCGACCGGGTGACCTGGTTCAGCCGCGCCTTCAGTTCGGGCGGAATCCCGGGCCCTCGCCACCAGGCCAGGGAGCTGAGGTCCGCCGCGACCTGGAGCCGCACCGAGTCCTCGGTCCCCGGCTCCTCAAGCCAGGCGGTGAGGGTTTCGTGGAGATTGGCGTCGTCCAGCCTGGCCAGGGCCGGCCCCGGGACCAGGGCGCTCCAGCGCGCCGCAATCCCCCGGATGGAGTCGGCGTACTGGGGCTGGGCCCCGTCCAGCAGAAAGTCCTCAAGGGTCAAGGCGGGACTCCTCCCGGGATCAGGGTTGAAGGCCGGCGAGGGCGACTTTGAGGGTCGAGGCCGTCCTGTGGATCTGCTCCGCCCCCAGGTCCGCGAAGAAGGGCAGGCCAAGGGTGGAGGCGGCGAGCTGCTCCGTGACCGGAAGGGCGCAGGACGGGCAGTCCCTGAAGGCCGGCGCCATGTGGCAGCCGCTCCCCCACCAGCGGCGCGTATCGATCCCGCCCGCCTCGAGGGCGGCCTCGACACGGGATGCGGAACCGGCGGGCAGGCGAACCAGGCAGGTGCTGGAAATCCAGTCCGAACCCCAGCCCTCCTGGAAGGTCACCTCAGGCGTGTCCGACAGGGCGATCCCGAGCCGCCTCGCCGCAGCGACGTAGCGGTTCCGGGTCGCCGTCCATCGGTCCAGGGCGGCGAGCCCCACGGCGGCGGCGTATTCGCTGAGCTTGGCGTTGGTCGCGACATGCCGGGAGATCCGGTCCCCCATGAAGGCGAAGTTGGTCATGGCCCGGAGCCGGGTGCTGAACTCCGGGTCCTCCGAGGCGATGAATCCCCCTTCGCCGACGCCGAGGGTCTTGGTGGCGTGCAGGCTGACCATCACCGGGACCCGGGCGGCGGCTGCGGAGTCGAAACCCGCCGCCGCATCGATGACCACTTTGACCCCCGTTGCGTCCTGGAAGGCGCGCCAGGCCCGGGAGTCCATCGGCCGGCCCATGACCGCGACGGGAATGGCGGCGGCCACCGGCCCGGGCGCCCCGGGCAGGACGGCGAGCAGGCCCTCCGGGGTCAGTTCGCCCGTGTCCGGCTGGACGTCGACGAACCAGGGAACGAGGCCGGCCATCCTGACCGCGTGGGCGGTGGCGACGAAGGTCCAGGACGGCAGGGCGCAGACCGAACCCTTCGGCAGGGACAGGGCCTCAAGGGCGAGGGTCAGGGCCAGGGTCCCGTTGGCGAGGGTGACGATGTGGGTCCCAGGGGCGAACCGGGCGGCGAGGCGCGCCTCGAGCTCCAGGACCAGCGGACCGAAGTTGGAGTACCAGCCCGCCGAATCGATCCTCTCGAGATAGGGGGCGATGTCAGACGCCCGCGGCATGGCGGGAGACGCGACCGGGATACGCGCAGCCCTGCCGACGCCGGAAGGCGGCGCAGGGTCGAGGGCGTCGATCTTGACGGCCGGCATGGGTCTGCTCCCGGACTCTCGCCGGGGAGGATGGTGCAAACATGGTTAATCTTGGGTTACGGGCGCAGGTTGGCGGGGCGGGGCTTCCGATCTAGTCTTCCCCCGGGGCGGCGAGTCGCCGCCCGTGAGCCGGCGCCAAGGGGTGTGCGATGTCCGTTCTGCGGCTGGTGGTCGTCGGGCCCGGCCTGATGGGCATGAAGCACATCGAGCTGGTGCGGGCCGATCCACGGACCGAGCTTGCCGCCATCGTCCAGCCGGAACCCGTCCATGCCCGCAGCCTGGCCGAGACCCTTGGCGTTCCGGTCTTCGACGATGTCGCGGCCTGCCTGGAATCGGTGAGGCCGGACGGCCTGATCCTCGCCTCGCCAAACCCGTTCCACTTCGACCAGGCCCGGACCTGCGCCGACGCGGGCGTCCCCATGCTCATCGAGAAGCCGATCACCGACGACCTGGCCGAGGCCGAGGCCCTGGTGGACCTGATCGAGCGCGCCGGGATCAAGGCCATGGTCGGGCACCACAGGGCCCACAGCCCGCTGGTCAGCGCCGCCCGCAGGATCGTGGAGTCGGGACGCCTTGGCCGCCTGGTGGCCTTCCAGGGCAGCGCGGTCTTCCGCAAGCCCGACGACTACTTCGCGGCGGCGCCCTGGCGGACCCGGCCGGGGGGAGGCCCCATTCTGATCAACCTGATCCATGAGGTCGGCATGATGAGGACCCTGTGCGGCGAGATCGATGCGGTCCAGGCGCAGACCTCCTCCCGGGTCCGCGGGCACGCGGTGGAGGACACGGCCGCCATCACGGTCTCCTTCTCCGGCGGGGCGCTCGGGGTCTTCATGCTCTCGGACTCCGGCGCCTCGGCCCGGAGCTGGGAGCAGACGACCGGCGAGAACCCGGCCTTCTTCAATTCGCCGCAGGAGACCTGCTACACCCTCACCGGCGAGGCGGGGACGCTGCACTTCCCGACCCTCCGCCTGGAGACCTTCCCGGGCGCCGGTGCGGCGTCCTGGACGCGGCCCTTCGACACGGAGGTCGTCCCTGTCGTCCGGCACGACCCCCTGGCGGCGCAGCTCACCAACTTCATCGAGGTCATCCGCGGCGAGGCGGAAGTCGTGGTGACCCCCCTGGACGGCCTGAGAAACCTCAGGGTGATCGACGCCATCCGGCGCTCCGCCGAGACCGGCCAGACCCTCCGGGTCCCCGGCTGACCGCGATGGCCAGGGTCCTGCTTCTCGACACCAATGTGGCGGCCGGCCCCCTCCTGGAGGCCCTCGAGGCCCTCGGGCACGAGGTGACCCTCGCCGGGGGACAGCCCGCGGATGTCCTCGCACGGGCCCACCCGCGCTACGTCCAGCTGGACTACTCGGACACCGGGGCGACCCTGCGCCTGTTCGAGTCGGAGGGGTTCGACCTGCTGGTCCCCGGGTGCAATGACCGGTCCTACCAGACCTGCGCGGAGATCGCCGACCTGCGCGCCCTGCCGGGCGTCGACGGCTCCCGGGTGACCCGGACCCTGAACAACAAGGGCGACTTCCGGTCCTGGGCGCAGTCCCTGGGCCTTCCCGTCCCGCGAACCCTGCGGGCGGAGGCGGTGACGCCCGGACAGGCGGTCATCGTCAAGCCCGAGGAGGCCTACAGCGGGCGGGGCGCGACCGTCCTGAGGGCGCCGTCAAGGTCGAGCCTGGCGGAGGCCATGGCGCTGGCGTGTTCGGAGTCCCGGTCGGGGCGATGCCTCGTCGAGGAGTTCGTGGAAGGGCAGCTCTACAGCCACACCGCCTTCCTCGACCACTCGGGGCTGCGGATGGACGCCGTGGTGGAGGAGCATGGCTCCGCAAATCCCCTGGCGGTGGACACCAGCCACGTGGTGGACGACTTCCCGGAGGCCGCCCTTCGGCAGGCCCGCGCCTTCGCGGTGCGGCTGATGGACGAGCTCGACCTCCAGCCGGGGCTCATCCACACCCAGCTGATCCTGGGCGAGGACGGCATCCGCGTGATCGAGGTGACCCGCCGCTGCCCCGGGGACCTCTACAGCCTGCTCATCCGCCTCTCGACGGGCCTTGACTATGCCCGGGCCTACGTGGCCCCCTTCCTGGGAGAGGACTTCGGGGAACCGCCGCCGCCAGGCCCTTCCGCGCCCATCCTTCGCCACACCCTGTCCAGCCCCCAGGGAGCGGCCTTCGGGTCCCTCCGGTTCCACCATCCGATGGCGGTCGAGCGCTATGTCTCCCTCGCCCTGTCCGGCGAGACCCTCGCGCCCAGCCCCCGGTCCCGGATCGGCCTCCTGTTCGCCCGCGCCCGGGACGCCGCGGACCTCGCCGACCTCAAGGCAGCGGCCCTGGAGCGCCGCCTCTACGACATCCTGCCCCCGGGGGCCTGGTGAGCGCCGGCTTCACCCGGGTGATCGAGGCGGCCCTGGCGCCCCGCGCCGCGGACCCCCTCGCCGTCGCCGTCCTGGAGGGGCAAGCGGGGCCCTGCTACCTGATCGGCCGAAACGCCGACGCCGCGCGCCTGGCCGGGCCCATCCGGGCGGCGGGGCTGGTGGACGACGGCGCGCCGGCCGGGTCCGCCTGGAACGGCCTCCCGGTCGTCGGATCGGAGGACCTCCCCGACGGCGCCGTCCTGGTCAACGCCGCGACGTCGATCCGCCCGGTGGACGTCGTCCGCAGGTTCTCGCAAAGGCCGGGCCTCCGGCTGGCGGGTCTCGCCGACCTGATGGC
>CAIMLY010000019.1 GCA_903842425.1 uncultured Alphaproteobacteria bacterium
CACTGGGGGACATTGGCTCCGTTCCAGAGACCGGACCTTCCTCGGCCGAGTCGACGGCCCGCCCCGCGCCCGCACCGCCGCCCCCAAGGACTTCAACGACCGGGCCGGCTCGATCTATGCGGGGACCAACGAGATCCAGAGGAATATCATGGCTAAGGCGGTGCTGGGGCTGTGAGATCAGGCGTCCGCACGGTCTGGGGTCATGTCGCCAAGGCGTTCGATCCTGACCGTCTCGCGGGAGGGCAGCCGGACGACAATCTCCAGTTCGCCGCCCATGGCTTCGACATATTTCCGGAGGGTCGACAGGTACATGTCCGCCTGTCTCTCCATCCTTGAGACCGTTGGCTGGCGGACGCCCAGCGCCCGGGCGATCTCGACCTGGGCCTTGCCCGCGGCGCGCCGCAGTTCGCCCAGGCCCTCGACCTGGCTCATCAGGGCCTGAGCCCGCGCCTCGACGCGCCTGCGTCGCGCCTCGGGCAGGGTGGCGATCACCTCATCCAGCTTACGTTGCATCACGTTCTTTTCCGCCCCTCCTCGCCGCGCCTGACCAGGTGCCGCCGATACCGCGTATCTGCACGGGCGATCAGGCCCCGGTAGAACCGTTTCTCCCCGCCCCCTGACTTGTCGCCGGCGACCAGCAGGATGGCCTGCCGATCCGGATCAAAGGCGAAGGCGACCCGCCAGACACCCTGGTCTGCTGCGAACCTGAGTTCCTTCATGTTCGCGAAATCCGAGCCCTTCAGGGTGTCCACATGGGGCCGTCCCAACTTAGGCCCGAGCGCCTGCAGGAGCAGGGCCGTCGCAAGCAGTTCATCCTGAACGATCTCGGGAAGTCGCTCAAACTCCGGATCAAACGCTTCATGGAAGAGTACGACCCAGTTCAAATATAGCTCCTGAGCTATGATTTCATCAAGCATCGACCCCCGCCGCCGACGCTGAGTCCCGAGGACTCCTGCACTGGGCGGCATCGGATGGGCGAATTTCCGGCGCGGGTGGGGCGACAAGGTGTCGGATCGCCCCGCCTTGCCCTCCGCCGGGACTTGACCCCATAGTCGCCGTCCAAAGAACGCCACTCGGGAGGAGACGACCATGGCCTACGCGCCGGCGGACCGCGACATCTATGACGCCGACAGCCACATCATGGAGCTGCCGGACTTCCTCAAGCGCTATGCCGACCCCGGCCTGAGGGATGAGATCCCCGAGGTGTCCTATTCGGCCTCCATCGTCACCGACGAGGAGGTGGCGGTGATCATGGACCAGGGCGGAACGCACAGCCCCGAGCACGTGGCGGCGCAGGTCGCCCTGGGCGACGCGCTGATCGAGAAGTCCAAGGAGATCCAGGCCCTGGGGGCCTTCAATCCCGGCGACCGGCGCACCGCCATGGACCTGCTGGGCTTCCGCAAGCAGCTGGTGTTCGCGACCCACAGCCTGCGCATGCCCTTCTCGCCGTCGACCAAGCTGGAGAGCCGGCTGCGCTATGGCGCGACCCGGGCGCACAACCGGCACATGATCGACTTC
>CAIMLY010000020.1 GCA_903842425.1 uncultured Alphaproteobacteria bacterium
CGCGCACGGCGCTGGCCCGGCGCGAGCCGAGGGCGATGTTGTACTCCCGGGTGCCGCGCTCGTCGGCATTCCCCTCGATCCGCACCTGGACAGCCGGATAGCGGGCCAGCCAGGCGGCCTGGCGCTCGAGGACCACGACGGCCTCGTCACGCACCTCATACTGGTCGACCTCGAAGAAGACCCGGTCCGAGGCGTTGATGACGAAGTCCTGCACCGTCCCCGGCAGGGGGGCTCCGGTGACCGGCGCGGGCCTGCGGACGGGCTGGACGGCCCCGGCGGCGTCGGATCCGCCGCTGGCCGCGGCGGGCGCCTCGGTCCCGGGCGTCGCGGCGGTTTCCGGGCCCGGCTTGGGGGTGGACTGGCAGGCCGCCAGGACCGCCGTGGCGGCGAGGAGGGAGGTCCAGCGGAGGGCGGACGTGCGGGTCATTCGGGAATCCTCTCGTCGTCTGTGAAGGGGTCAGTTGATCAGGGGCGACCAGGCCGGATCCGAGGCCCCGCCGGAATAGGGGGCCGGCTTCAGGATGCGGCCTGTGACATCCACGGTCCAGAGGCGGGGTTCGCCTCCAGCCTCCTGTCGGCTGAACAGGAGCACCCGGCCGTTCGGCGCCCAGGTGGGGCCCTCGTCCATGTAGCTCGAGGTCAGCGTGCGTTCGTCGGAGCCATCCGGGCGCATGACGCCGATATGGAACTGCCCGCCGCCCTGGCGGGTGAAGGCGATGTGGTCCCCCGTGGGGCTCCACACCGGCGAGGTGTAGCGGCCCTCTCCGAAGGAGATCCGGCGGGCCCCGCCGCCCGAGGCGTCCATCACGTAGAGCTGGGGCGAACCTCCCCGGTCGGAGTTGAAGACGATCCGGCCGCCGTCCGGCGAGAAGGCGGGAGAGGTGTCGATGGCCGGGTCCGAGGTCAGCCGGCGGCTCTGCCGGTTGACCAGGTTCATGACCCAGATGTCCGAGTTCCCGTTCCGCTCCACGGCGAAGGCCACCTGCGAGCCATCCGGCGAAAAGCGGGGGGCGAAGACCATGCCCGCGAACTGTCCCAGGCTCTCCCGCCGCCCGGTCTCGAGGTTCAGGAGGAAGACCGCCGAGCCTTCCGGCTTCAGCGACATGTAGGTGATCTCCTGGCTCGAGGCCGAGAAGCGCGGCGACAGGACGATCTCTGACCCGTCCGTCAGGTAGCTGGGATTGGCGCCGTCCTGGTCCATGACCGCCAGCCGAAGGGTGCGGTCGAGGCGCCCGCCGGTCTCCGAGACGAAGACCACCCGGGTGTCGAAATAGCCCTTCTCACCGGTCAGCCGCTCATAGACGGCGTCCGAGATCTTGTGCGCCACCCGCCGCCAGTTCTCGGGGGTCGAGGTGAACTGCAGGCCCAGAAGCTGCTGTCCGGCAAAGGTGTCCCAGAGCCGGAAATCCACCTGGAGCCTTCCGTCCACCTGGCTGACCTGGCCATTCACCAGGGCCTGGGCGCCCAGGGCCTTCCAGACGGCGAAGTCGGGCTCGGTCGCCACCTCCGCCTGACGGCCGCCGGGGTCGACGGGGGCGAAGAGGCCCGAGCGCCCGAGATTGTCCGAGATCACCCGGGCGATGTCGGCGCCCCGGTCGCCGCCGAAGGCCGGGATCGACAGGGGGAGGGGCCGGATGTCCCCCCGGTTCACGTCCACCTCGATCTCGGCCCGGGCCGGCGTCGGGACGGCCGGCAGGCTGGCGCCCGCAAGGCAGGCTGCGAGCAGGGCGACGACGGACATCCTCATGAGCAGGCTTCCCGGGCGTTGAAGTTGACGGCGATTCGCTGGCCCGACGGGCTCGCGAGGTCGGGGAAGGGGGCGGCCTGGTGGACGGCGCGGATCGCCCGCTCGGCCGCCGCCCGGACCACGGCGTTCTCGGAGCGCTCCAGACCCCCGGCCTCGACCGGCCCGGCCAGGGTCCCGGCGGGGCCCAGGCCAAAGCTGACCCGGACCCGGACGTCCCGGCCGCCCTCGACCTCGCAGTTGGGGGTCCAGCGGCGCTGGAGCTGGTCCTGGAGGCCCGCCAGGGCTGCGGCGCTGGGCCCCGAGGCTGCGCCGCCGGCCGGCGCCGGGGGACCTGGCCGGGTTCCGCCCAGCCGGGCGACCTGGGTGGCCAGGGCGTCCAGGTCCAGGCCGCCGGCGGGCCGCCGGGCCGGCGCCGCAGCCGCGGTCCTGGCCGCAGGGCGTGAGGGCGCGGCGGCCGTCGGGGTGACCGCAGGGGCGGCCTTCTGGACGGGCGTCGGCCGAGGGGCCGGCTTGGCGGCCGGGGCTGGGGCTGCAGCAGGCTTTGGGGCGGGCTTCGGCGGTTCTGGCCGGGGCGCGGCGGCGACGGGCTCCGCCGGCGCAGGCTCGGCAGGCGCAGGCTCGGCGGAGACGGGCGTCGGGGCGGGCGCTTCCGCCGCCGGCGCCGACGCGGCCCGGGCGGCGGCGAGATCTCCGGACGTGGCCAGCCGGACGGTCACCGGCGGGCCTTCCCCGGCCGGATCCCCTGCCGGGGGGCGGAACAGGACCAGGGCCGCCAGCACGCCCAGGTGAAGGAGGCCCGACGCCAGGACGGCGGGACCGGGCCGGTCGGCGGGGCTCACGGCGGCGGGGTCCCTTCCGGACCGGTCGCCGGTGCGGGCGGGGGACCTGAGGCCGGCCCGCCCGTGTCGGTGATCAGGTTCACCCGGGTGAAGCCCCGGGTCGAGAGGGCCGCCATGACCCGCGCGACGTCCGCGTAGGCGGCCCGTCCGTCGGCGCGGACGTAGACGGCCCGGTCCGGGTTCCCCGAGGCGGCGGCGGCCAGGGCCGGGCCCAGGGCCTCGAACGGCGTCTGGCGGTCCTGGCCGAAGACGGCGCCGACCGCCCGGACGGAGATGGCGAGGGGCCCCTCGGCCTCCTGGATGGCCCCCGCTTCGGTCCTGGGCAGTTCCAGCGGCACGCCGGCCGTGAGCAGGGGCGCCGAGATCATGAAGACGATCAGGAGGACCAGCATGACGTCCACCAGGGGCGTGACGTTGATCTCCGACAGGGCAGAGCGCCGGCTGCGGCCATAGCGCCGTCGCCGCCCGCCGCCGGCCCCGGAAAAGGCATCGTGAGCGGACAGGGCCATGGCTCAGACCTTCGAGGCCAGGCGCCGCTGGACGGCGGTGGACAGGTCGTCTGCAAAGCCTTCCAGCCGGGCGGCGTAGCGGCTGACCGCCGTCGAGAAATGGTTGAAGGCGATGTAGGCTGGAATGGCGGCGATCAGGCCCAGGGCGGTGGCGAACAGGGCCTCGGCGATGCTGGGGGCCACCACGGCGAGGTTGGTGTTCTTCTGGACCGCGATGGCCTGGAAGCTGTGCATGATCCCCCAGACGGTGCCGAACAGGCCCACGAAGGGCGAGGCGGTGGCCACGATGGCCAGGGCCGACAGGCCGGTCTCGACCCTCAGGGATTCCCGGGCGATGGCGGCGTCAAGCACCCGGTCGATCCGCTGGACGAGGAAGGCGGCCTGCCCCTCGGACACCGGTCCCCGGGCGCGGACCTCGCGCCACTCGAAGAGCGCCGCCTGGAGCATCCGGTGCAGGGCGTGCGGCGGGTTGTCGCCGGCCTCAAGGGCGATGTCCTCGAGGCTGCGACCCGAGGCGGCCTCCGCCTCGAAGGCGTCCGCCGCCCGGTTGAGGCCCCTCAGCTTGACCGCCTTGTCCAGGATCACCGCCCAGGAGGCCAGGGAGGCGAGTCCCAGGAAGATCATGACGGACTTCACCACCCAGTCCGCCCGCGCAAAAAGCGCGACGAAGGAGAAGGTCTCCGGCGTGATGGCGGCGGGCTCCATGGTCTCTCCCGGTCGTGTCCTGTCAGGCCCAGTTCGTGGATCGCGGCCCCTGATGACGCAGGAGC
>CAIMLY010000021.1 GCA_903842425.1 uncultured Alphaproteobacteria bacterium
ATCCCCGAGCAGGTGAAGCTGGCGGAGGCCCTGACCGGGTCCACCTTCGCCGACGTGGTCTTCTTCACCAATTCGGGGACCGAGGCGATCGAGTGCGCCATCAAGGCGGCGCGCAAGTTCCACTGGGCCCGGGGCCAGGAGGAGCGGATCGACATCATCGGCTTCGACGGCTCCTTCCACGGCCGGACCCTGGCGGCGGTGAACGCCTCGGGGAATCCCAGCTACCTGGAGGGCTTCGGCCCCCGGATGCCCGGCTTCCTCCAGCTGAAGTTCGGCGACCACGAGGCCCTGAAGGCGGCGATCGCCTCGCCCACCACGGCGGCGGTGATCCTGGAGCCCGTTCAGGGCGAGGGCGGGGCCCGGGCGGTCCCGGACTCCTGCCTGCGCGAGCTGCGCGCCCTGTGCGACCAGCATGGCGTCCTGATGATCCTCGACGAGGTCCAGTGCGGCTTCTCGCGCACGGGAAGGCTGTTCGCCCATGAGTGGGCCGGGATCGAGCCCGACATCATGGCCGTGGCCAAGGCCCTGGGCGGCGGCTTCCCGGTCGGCGCCTGCCTGGCCACCGCCCGGGCGGCCGCGGGCATGACGCCCGGCTCCCACGGCTCGACCTACGGCGGCAACCCCCTGGCCATGGCCGTGGGCCTGGCCGCCGTCGAGGAGCTGAGCTCTCCGGCCCTGCTGGACCATGTGGCCGAGGTCTCCGGCTACTTCACCCAGCAGCTGGAGGGGCTGCAGGCGCGCAATCCCGACGTGATCGAGGAGATCCGCGGGCGTGGCCTGCTGATCGGCCTGAAGCTGAAGACGCCCAACCGCGAGTTCATGCAGCACGCACGGGACGAGAAGCTGCTGATCGCCGGCGGCGGCGACAACTGCGTGCGCCTGCTGCCGCCCCTGGTCATCTCGGTCGACGAGGTGCGCGAGGTGGTGGAAAAGCTCGAGCGGGCCTGCGCCCGCGCGCGCGGCGCCTGAGGCGGCCCGCCGTGCCCAGCGAGGAGGGAGCCGTGAGCTCGCCCGTCCGCCACTTCCTGGACCTCTGGTCCCTTGAGGGCGCGACCCTGCGCCGGATCCTGGACGACGCGGCGGCCCGCAAGGCCGCCCGCGCCGGCTGGACCCAGGGCCGCATCGACGTCGACGCCCCGGGGCGAGAGCGCACCCTGGCCATGATCTTCGAGAAGAACTCGACCCGGACCCGTTTCTCCTTCGACGCCGCCATGCGCCAGCTGGGCGGCGACGTGATCATCTCCACCGCCGCCGACATGCAGCTGGGCCGGGGCGAGACCATCGCCGACACCGCCCGGGTCCTGTCGCGCATGGTGGACGCCGTCATGCTGAGGTCGAACCGCCACACCGACCTCGAGGACCTTGCGGCCAACTGCACAGTGCCGGTGATCAACGGCCTGTCGGACACGGGCCACCCCTGCCAGATCCTGGCGGACCTGATGACCTTCGAGGCCCATCGCGGACCGGTGACCGGCAAGACCCTGGCCTGGGTGGGCGACGGCAACAATGTCTGCGCCAGCTTCATCCACGCCGCCCCCCTGCTGGGCTTCCGGCTGAACATCGCCTGCCCCGAGGGCTATTCGCCGGACCCGGCGGACCTGGCGCGCGCGGCGTCCCTGCAGGGCCAGGTCTCGGTCACCCGGGACCCCCGCGAGGCCGTCGCCGGCGCCGACGGCGTCGTCACCGACACCTGGGTCTCCATGGGGGACACCGACAAGGCCGAGCGCATGGCGGCCCTGGCGCCCTTCCAGGTCGACGAGGCCCTGATGGGCCTGGCGCACCGGGACTCCGTCTTCCTGCACTGCCTGCCGGCCCACCGGGAGGAGGAGGTCACCTCGGCGGTGATTGATGGCCCGCGCTCGGTGATCTGGGAGGAGGCCGAGAACCGGATCCACGCCCAGAAGTCCATCCTGGCCTGGTGCTTCGGCGCGATATGAGCCGCGGCGTCTCCCTGGAGGCGGTCGACGACGACCGCGTCTTCCCCTTCCAGATCGAGGGCGAGGCGGTGCGCGGCCGGCTGGTGCGACTGGGCCCGGCGGTGGACGAGATCCTGTCTGCCCACAACTATCCGGACCCGGTCGCCAACCTCCTGGGCGAGACCTGCGCCCTGGCCGCCCTGGTGGGGTCGAACCTGAAGTTCGAGGGCCGGCTGATCGTCCAGGCCCAGGGGAACGGACCGGTCCGCTACGTGGTCTGCGACTACGACACCGCCGGGACCCTGCGCGGCTACTGCCGGTTCGATCCCGAGGAGATCGCCGCCCTGGCCTCCGGCTTCCAGCGCCCTGGCGCCCGGACCCTGCTGGGCGACGGCCTCTTCATGATGACGGTGGACCAGGGCCCCGACATGGACCGCTACCAGGGCGTGACGGCCATCGAGGGCGAGACCCTGGCCCTCTGCGCCGAGCAGTACTTCGCCCAGTCCGAACAGACGCCGACTCGCATCCGGCTGGCGGTGGGGCAGGCGGATTCCGGCCAGGGGCCGCACTGGCGCGCCGGCGGGGTGCTGATCCAGAACATCGCCGGCGACGAGGCGCGGGGCTCGACGGAGGAGCCCTGGCGGCGGACCGAGGCCCTGTTCGAGACCCTGGGCGAGGACGAGCTCATCGACCCCCTCCTGCCGGCCGGCGAGCTGCTCTTCCGCCTCTTCCATGAGGACGGCGTGCGGGTCTTCGCACCCCAGGCGCTCAGGGCCGCCTGCCGCTGCTCCCAGGAGCGGATCCTGGGACTGCTCGCCTCCTTCAGCGCCGAGGAGCGCGCCGACATGGTCGAGGACGACGGCCGCATCCGGGTGTCCTGCGAGTTCTGCTCGCGCGTCTATGAGGCCCTGCCCTCGGACCTGGACGGCGCGGGCGCCTGACCTAAGGGCGCCCGTTCCCACCTGCGGATTTCGGCGCCATGCTGCCTTCCCAAGGAACGGGAGGACGCCATGACCCTGAACACCAAGCTCTGTGACCTTCTGGGGGTGAAGCACCCCGTCATGCTGGCCGGCATGGGCGGGGTCTCCTACGCCGAGCTCGCCGCGGCGGTGACCAACGCCGGGGGCTATGGCGTGCTGGGCATGGCCGGGCAGGGGCCGGACTTCATCCGCGCCCAGATGCGCAAGGTGCGCAGCCTGACCGACGGCCCGTTCGGCGTTGACCTGCTGGCCGCCTCGCCCGAGAGCCTGACCGCCGCCGTCGACGTGATCATCGAGGAGGGCGCCTCGTCCTTCGTGGCGGGCCTGGGCGTGCCCATGCCGATCATGGAGAAGCTCAAGACGGCGGGCCTCAAGGTCATGGTGGTCTGCGGTGCGGTGAAGCACGCGGTCAAGGCCGAGCAGGCCGGCTGCGACGCGGTCATCTGCCAGGGCGGCGAGGGCGGCGGACACACCGGCCTGGTGGGCGGCCTGCCCCTGATCGCCCAGGCGGTGGAGGCGGTGAAGATCCCCGTCGTCGGGGCCGGCGGCATCTACGACGGCCGGGGCCTGGCCGCCGTCCTGGGCCTGGGCGCGGTGGGGGTGTGGGTCGGCACCCGGTTCATCGCCTCGCCCGAGGCCCACGCCGGCGACCTCTACCGGCAGACCATCGTGGAGGCCTCCGACGAGGACTCCATCCGGACACGCTGCTATTCGGGCAAGCCCATGCGGGTGCGCAAGAACCCCTATGTCGATGACTGGGAGAGCCGTCCGGCGGACATCCAGCCCTTCCCCATGCAGGCCATGCTCTCCAGCCAGGCCGGCGTGATGGGGGGCATCGGCGGCCAGATCGAGGGCCTGAACCCGGACAGCTCCTGCTTCGCCATGGGCCAGTCGGCGGGCGGGGTGCACGAGGTCCTGCCGGCGGCGGAAATCGTGGCGCGCCTGGTCTCGGGCGCCGAGGCGGCCATCGACCGGCTGTCGGCCCTCCGGACCTCGGGGGTGGCGGCGTGAGCGGGCGGCTGGACGGACGCGTCGCCCTGGTCACCGGCGGGGGTTCGGGCATCGGCGCGGCGGCCTGCCGGGCCCTGGCGAAGGAAGGCGCCGCCGTGGCGGTGACCGACCTGTCGCCCGAGGCGGCCCTCGCCGTGGCGGACTCCATCGCGGCGGCGGGCGGCAGGGCGAAGGCCTTCGCCCACGACGTCACCCTGCCGGAGGACTGGGAGCGGGTGGTCGACGAGGTGGAAGCCGCGTTCGGCCGGCTGGACATCCTGGTGAACAACGCCGGCATGACCACCGTCGGCAACGAACTGATGAGCCACAGCCTCGAGAACTGGCGAAGGACCCTGTCGGTCAACCTGGACGGGGTGTTCTATGGCCACCGCTACGCCGGGCCCCTGATCCTGAAGGGCGGCCGGGGCGGGTCGGTGATCAACATCTCGTCCATCATGGGCAAGATCGCCACCCCGGGCGCGGCGGCCTACTGCGCCTCCAAGGGCGCGGTGCTGATGCTGACCAAGGCCGCGGCGCTGGAGTGGGCCCCCCTCGGAATCCGGGTGAACTCGGTCCACCCCGGCTATGTGGAGACGCCCCTGGTCCAGAACATCCTGCGCGAGGTGGAGAACGGCAACGAGGTCCGCGAGACCCTGGTCCTGCAGCACGCCCTGGGCCGCCTGGCCGAACCCGCCGAGATCGCCAACGCCATCGTCTTCCTGGCCTCCGACGAGTCCAGCTTCATGACCGGCTCGGAAATGGTCGTGGATGGGGGGTACACGGCGCGCTAGGCCTCCCTCACCGGTAGCTCGCCCGGCGGGAGGCAGTTGGCGCTCTCATTCCTCCCCCCAGGGGGAGGTGGACCGCGTAGCGGGCCGGAGGGGGTCAGCGGAGACGGGGATTGACCCCCTCAGCGACCTGCAGTCGGAGCTCTCCCCTTGGGGGAGCAATCGCGCTTGCGTGCTTCTTCGCGCGACCTAGGCCGTTGCCTTGCGGAATGGCTGTCGCTTCCACTGGACGAGGGAGCGCCAGATCCATTCGAGGGGGCCGTAGCGGAAGCGGGCCAGCCAGGGCCGGCTCCACAGAAGGATCAGGGTCCAGACGCCGGCGACCACCCAGAGCAGTTGGAACCGTGACAGGTGGCCA
>CAIMLY010000022.1 GCA_903842425.1 uncultured Alphaproteobacteria bacterium
CCTCGCCAAGGGTGAGCGGAAGATCATCGCCGAGAACCTGCCCATCGGCCTGGCCGCAGGGCCGGGGCTGCCGCCGCCCTACGTCGCCACCGGAGTTGCGGTGCGCAGTGACGGCTCGGTCTGCTTCACCGCGGATCTCGATAACGGGCTCTACTGCCTGAAGCGCCGGGCGGACTAGGATGATGGCGTTACGTCGTCCTTCGCGCCCGGGGAGCCGGTCTTGAGGTCAGCCAGACCGGATTGCTACCAGGGCTCAGTATCGTGGACGCGGTATCGTGACCTCCTGGTCTCCGAGTTCGGCATCCGGATCACCCGCGAGCCCGAGGAGGTCCGCCTGTCCCTCCGGGGCCACGACCTGCATGTCGACATCTGGGAACCGGGTGGGATGCCGAAGGGGGTCCTGGTGCTGGTCCATGGGGGTGGCGGAAATGGCCGGATTCTCGCACCCCTGGCCGATTTTGCAGCCGGAGAGGGATGGCGGGTCCTGGCCCCCGACCTGCCAGGCTATGGACTGACCCGTCCAGCGGCGGACTTCGACTGGGACTATGCCGAGTGGCCTCGCGTCGTCGCGGCGCTGGCGGACCTGCAGCCGGCGCCTGTCGTTCTCCTGGGCGCCTCGTTGGGAGGCCTCACGGCGGTGCAGGCCGCGGCGCTGTCAGGCCATGTCCAGGGGGTGATCGCCACCACCCTGCTCGACATGGCCGATGCCCGGACCTTCATCCGCGCCGCGCGGTGGCGGTGGCTGGCCGCTGGCGCCCTTGCGGGTTTCGTCCTTGCGCCTGGACTGCTCGACCGGGTGGCCCTGCCCCTGGGGTGGTTGGCGCCGATGAAGGCGATGTCCTCCCGCCCCGCCCTGCAGGCCTATTTCGCGCAGGACGACCTGCTCGGAGGCGCAAGGACGCCGGCCCGCTTCTTCAGGACCCTTCACGCAGCCAGGAACGACCGCCCGGATCCCGGATGCCCCCTGCTGCTGGCGCACCCCGGTGCAGACTCCTGGACGCCAACGGCCCTGAGCCTGGAGGTCCTTGCCCGCATCCCAGGCGAGACGGCGTTCATCGAGTTGACCAACGGCGCGCATCTGCCCCTGGAATCTCCCGCCGCCGGCGAGCTCCAGTCGGCTGTCTCTGGGTTCCTCGAGCGTATCGCCGCAGGCCAGGCGGATTTGTCATGCGCGTGATGGTGCTGGTGAAGGCCACCGGGGACAGCGAGCGGGGCGGCCCGCCCGACCCGGCCATGCTGCAGGCCATGGGGCGGTTCAATGACGAACTGCGCGCGGCGGGCGTCCTTGTCCTTGCGGATGGCCTACAGCCCTCCTCGGCGGGGGTCCGGATCGCCTTCGACGGCGCGGGCCGGTGCGTCATGCCGGGCCCCTTCCTCCCTGCCGGGGAGCAGGTCGCCGGCTTCTGGATCTGGGAGGTGAAGGATCTCGAGGAGGCCGTGGCCTGGGCGAAGCGCTGTCCCAATCCCATGCCAGGGCCCAGCGAGATCGAGATCCGGCCCCTGAACGCCCGACCGCCGCCGGCGTGACACGTCCTCCCGGCCGGGACTGGTCGCTGCCGGGTTCCGCCTGCTAGGAAGGGCGGGGACCCCACGGGGCCCGTGGGATCAATCCCTTGGAGGGCTCGCATGCAGTGGAAACCGATCCTGGCGGGCCTCGTCCTGGCGGCCTGGGTTTCGATGGCCGGCCCCGCCGCTGCGGCGCCCGTCGCGCCCTACCGCCCGGAGCAGGGCCGTGACTTCGCCTCGGCCGATCACCTTGACGTCCTGGCGGGTCCCGCCCGGGTCGAGGTGGAGAACCGGATCCTGGCGGACCGGCTCGACACCCTCCTGCCTCGGCTGATGGCCGAGTCCGGCCTGGACATGTGGGTGGTGATCAACCGCGAGTATGCCGAGGACCCGGTCTACTTCACCCTGGTCCCGCAGCCGTCCTTCGCCGCCCGCCGGACGACCATGCTGGTGTTCTTCCGCAAGGTCGACGGAACGGTGGAGCGCCTTTCCGTCAATCGCTACCCCCTGGGCGGCCCGTATATGGCGGCCTGGTCCGGCGGCGACCTCGACGCCCAGTGGAAGGCCCTGGCGGACGTCATCGTGAGCCGGAATCCCCAGCGGATCGGGATCAATGTGTCGCGGCACTGGCCCGTGGCGGATGGCCTGACCGCCGCCCTTCGGGACCGGCTGCGGGAGGTCCTGCCCACCGGTTATGCAGAGCGCCTGACCCCGGCCGAGCCCCTGGTCATCCGCTGGCTGGAGACCCGCACGCCCGCCGAGATCGAAGTCTATCCGCAGGTCGTCGCCCTGGCGCGGGGGGTGATCGCCGAGGCCTTCAGCGCACGGGTCATCACGCCGGGCGTCACCCGGACCGAGGATGTGGCCTGGTATATCCGTAGCCGGTTCGAGGGCCTGGGCCTGCCGGTCTGGTTCTTCCCGGATGTGAACCTGCAGAGGCGCGGTGCGCCCTGCGCCGTGGAGGGTCCCTCCTGCGGCGAGGAGGGAGTGATCCAGCGCGGGGACGTCCTGCACACGGATGTCGGCATCTGCTACCTGAAGCTCTGCACGGACACCCAGGAGATGGGCTATGTCCTTCGCCTGGGCGAGACGGCGCCGCCCGCCGGGCTGCTCGCGGCGATGGACGCCGGTAACCGCTGGCAGGACCTTCTGACCGCGAGCTTCTCCACCGGCCGGACCGGCAACGAGGTGCTGGCGAGGTCGCTTGAGGCCTCCCGCAAGGCTGGGCTGAAGGCCAGCGTTTACAGCCACCCCCTTGGGTTCTTCGGCCATGCGCCCGGACCGACCATCGGGATGTGGGACAACCAGGGGCCGACGGCGGTGCAGGGCGACTGGCCCCTGCATCCGAACACCGGCTACGCCATCGAGGGGAATGTCCTGCACGCGGTTCCGGAATGGGGCGGCCAGTTCGTCCAGATGAAGCTGGAGCAGAGCGCCCTCTTTGACGGACAGCGGGTGATCTACCTCGCCGGGCGGCAGACGCAATGGCATCTCGTGCGCTGATCCCGGCCTTCGCCTAACGGTTTGTTTGCCGGATCCTGTTTACTTCCTTCCGGAGACATCGGGCTTGGAGGAAGGACGTGTCGGGTCGGGGGGCGTGGCGGTCTGGCCGCCATCTTGTGATTGCGGCGACCGGGCTGGCGGCGGTCAGTTGCGGGAAGGCGGAGAAGGCAGCGGCGCCAGCGGCGGGTCCGCTTGTGGCGGCCTCGGCGCCGGCCAAACCCGCTCTCGATCTCGGGCAGTGGTCCAACATCACCGAAGGCATAGGCTACAGCCTGAAGTTCCAGGGGGACCGCGCGGTCCTGGTGGAGTGCGAGACCGGCGGTTATTGCAGCGCCTACCGGGTCGAGAACGTGAAGTGGGACGGCCCGGCCGTGGAGATGGATATCCGCTTTCCCAACGGCGACCAGCGGTGGTCGGCCCGCGTCCAGGACGATGGCGGCCTGAAGATCTGGGGCGGGATCTGGCGGCCCCAGGACCTCCTCAGGTGTGACGCCCCTACCGGGCGGGATGATTTCCCACCCTACCAGTGCCCGGCCGACGTCCCTCCGCCCGCCGAGCGGGGGACCGAGCTGAAGGGCCGGTTTCCGGCGGGGCCCGGAGCGCCCGGCTGGACGGGGATCACGGAATGGCCCGTGGGCGTGGCCAAGGTCCTGTGGGGCAGCGAGAGCAACGGGGCTGATCCCTGCCGTCCGGTGCTGGAGCCGCCCGCCAATGCGCCGGACGGATGGACCCGCTTCTGGACCTGGCGCGTCTACAACCCCGAAGAGCTGACCGAAACGGCGATCCTGTATCGCGTCGTCAAGCTGGGCGGCCGGACGAATACCGACCTCTCCGTCGTCCGGCGCCGGCAGCTCAGCGCCTGGGCCGCGGGCTCGCCCGGGCTGAAGGGAGTCTTCATGGCCTTCTATCCCACCGCGCCGGGCGGGATTCAGTCCTACTTCCGGATACATGGCCTGGAGCCGGGTCCAGCCGGGAAGCGCCCGGTCCTTCGCTCCTATTCCCAGGTCGGCCGCGGAGGCGAGGCGATAGACCCCATCGAGTCGCTGAGGCGATACCAGAGCGGTTCTCCCATGGAGGTGGGAGAGCACCGGGACATCGGCGCGCGGCGCACCGATGACGTCGAGGTCGCCTGCGAGCCCATCGACCTTGGGGTGTTCGTCAACCAGACCTACCGTTTGAGGGACGTGGCGGACGGCCGGGTGGAGGGTGGGGTGCTGACCTACCTGGTGGCTGACCTGACGGACTCCCACCCCAACTAGGCCCCGGGGCGGCTACCGCCGGAACCGGGTCGACAGGATGATGGCGGAGTTGGTCCGCTCGACCCCCGGCATCAGGCCGATCCGGTCGATGGCGGCGTCCAGTTCCGACACGTTGGCGGCCGAGGCGATGGCGATCATGTCGTACTCGCCGCTGACGGAATGAAGCTCGCGCACCTGGGGCAGGGCGCGGGCCGCGGCCTCAACCGCCCTGGACTCGCGGGCGGCGACCTTGATCAGGACATGGGCGCGAACGGCGCCGTCCTCGAGGGCGTCGGCCAGACGCAGGGAGTAGCCCCGGATCACGCCCGTGCGTTCAAGGCGCTCCAGCCGGCCCTGCACCGTGGTGCGCGAGCGCCCGACCCGCCGGGCGAGGTCCGCCGTGCTCGCCCGCGCGTTCTCGCGCAGGGCGGCCAGAAGGGCCTGATCGATTTCATCCAATTTCATTTCGTCGGAATACTCCGTCAAAATGCCGGAAATGGCCCGGCGTAACGTCTGTCTGTACCTGTACACCGTCGGCGGTCCGGTGCCCACTGCCCGTGTGGTCGCAGCAGGGGGGAGTCGGGTCATGAAGCGTGTGGCGATTGTCGGGGCCGGCAAGATCGGCGGTGTGATCGCAGACCTTCTTGCCGGATCCGGCGACTACGAGGTCGAGGTCTTCGACGCTTCGGCGGCCAGCCTGGAACGCCTGGTCACCCAGCGCCCCGTGCGCCGGCGCCAGATGGATGTCCGCAGCGAGGCCTTCCCGGAGGCGCTGCGCGGCGCCTTCGCCGTCCTGAACGCCGCGCCCTACCACGCCACGACGGCGGTCGCCCGCGCCGCCCGCGCCGCCAACGTGCA
>CAIMLY010000023.1 GCA_903842425.1 uncultured Alphaproteobacteria bacterium
GTGGACCGCCCACATCCCCTCAAGGAAGCCCTGCATGGCCGGCGAGAGCATCTCGAAGGCCATGTACATGTTGGCGAACAGGGTGTCGCCGCCGCCGCACTCCGGGGTCTCGGTGATGTAGAGCAGGGAGGCCAGGGGCGGAACGGAGTCGCAGCTGACGTCCGTGTGCCAGGCCTCGCCTGCCGTGAAGGGCGACTGGGCGGTGGTCTTGACGGTGAGGATCTCGGGGTCCTGATCCGGCCGGCCATGGTGCATGGGATGTACGTGCAGGCGGCCGAAGTTGCGGCTGAAGGCCTTGTGCGCTTCGCGGTCCAGGGTCTGGTCGCGGAAGACCAGCACCAGCCAGTCCGCCCAGGCGGCGCGGATGTCGGCCAGGAGCCCGGGCGTCATCGGCCGGGACAGGTCCACGCCCCGGATCTCGGCGCCGATGTGCGGCGAGATCGGCGTGACCTCGAAGGCGCCGTAACGGGTGCGGCGGACCTCGGGGAGGGGAACGTGCTTGCTCAGGGCGGGGGCGTTCATGGGGCTTCCTCCGTCCGCCCTCGTGGATCGGGGCGGGTCCTGGAAGACAGCCTAGCTTGCGATCCGCCGCCCTGTCATGCCCCCTGGGCGCCGGTCATGAGCCGGGCCAGGGCCTCGCCGGAGTCCCAGGCGCACTCGACCCGGGGTCCGGCCAGCCAGTCGCCGCAGCAGCCGAGCCGGGCCGTTTCCGACCACAGGGCCTGTTCAGAGCCAGCAGCGGACCGCGCGTAGCGCCAGCGGTGAGCCTGGACGAGCAGGGGGGATGGCAAGGAGATTCCGGCCCTGTCGGAGAGGGCGGATAGCAGGGCTCTTATGACGGTTTCGGGCGCGTCCTCCAGGTGGTCCCGCGACCATCCAGGGGCGGCCTGGACCACCCAGGCCTCCACGCCCGCCCGCCCCGGCTTTGCGCTGTTCCGCGCCGCCCAGCCGAGGACCGCGTCCTCGCCGAGGGTATCGGCGGTCATGGGAAGGCGTTCGGAATAGGCGGCCATGACCGTCCAGCAGGGATCGGTGCGTGAGGCCGATGCGCGGGCCGCGAGGCCGGCTTCATGTCCTGCGACCAGGGCGGCGGCCTGCTCCGCTGGCAGGGCCAGGACGACGGCGTCGAAAGCCTCCGATACCTCGCCGGCGATCCGGAGGCGCCAGCCTGCCCCGTCGCGGACAAGGGCTTCCACCTGCTGGCCCCAGGCGACATGCATCCCCTCGGCGAGGGCTCGCACCGGCGCGTTCATGCCGGGAACCCCGACCCAGGCCTCGGGCCCGGCCGCCGGCCAGGCGGCGGCGAGGCCCTCAGTGGTCCAGCGGGCGACTTCTGCGCGGAAGCTCTCGCCTCGCGCGGTGAAATACTGGGCGCCGTGGTCGAAGCTGACCGTGCCCAGGGGCGACTCCACCCGACGGGTGGACATCCGCCCGCCTGGCCCCCGGGCCTTGTCGAAGAGCCGGACCTCGCGGCCTTCCCGGGCGAGGCTGCGGGCGCAGGCCAGGCCCGAGAGGCCGGCCCCGACGATGGCGATGCGGTCCAGGGTCTGGGTCATGCTCCCACCCTGGCCCCGTGACCCGGGGTCAGGTCAACCTCCGCCGGGTCTTCCCCCGCGTCCCTGGGGTCAGGCTTCGAGGGGTCGCAGGGCGCCGGGGACACCGCTGTGGATCTCCTCCTGGGCGAACCACCGAATGTCGATGAACCGTTCATCCGACGCCATGGCCTCGGCAAGTCGCGTCAGCATAGAGAGCAGGTCAGGATGACGAGGCGCGAAGGTGGTCCGGAACCAGCGGGCCTGGCGAAGGCCAATCAGGTACCTGTCGATCAAGGTCACGCGGATGAAGAACAGGGTCTTTCCCCTCGGTCCGCCCTTGAAGAGCACCTCCCATCCGCGTTCATGGAGGTAGATCAGCTCTAGGACCTCGCAACCCAGTCCCTTGAGGATTTCGGCGAGGGCTTCCGAAACGCCCTTTCCTGCGAACTGCAGGATGTCCATCTCATCCTCGCTGTCGATCTGGTCGTCCGGGAGCGTGGAATCGAATTCCGCCCAAGGCCTGATCTTCATCGGCGCTTCTCCTCTCCATCGTGGTCATCCACCCAGGCGCCCAGGCCGACGACACCGGTCCCCAGGGCGCCTCCAGCCGTCATCTTCAAGGGGTCCGGCGCACCGTACCAGATGCGCCCGAGGGCATCCTCCTTCTCCCAGCCCAAAGCCTTTCCACTCCAGCCCCTGACATTGCCGAAGCGCTGCGGAACCCTGCCGCCATTGAAGTGGGGATCGACCCGGTAATGCAGCTCGTACATGTCCCCCATCTGGATGCCCTTGGGCTTCAGGAGGAAGAAGGGGCTGTCGCTGATCGCCGGAGGGATCGGGCCGCCGCCGAGAAGCTCCGGCAGGCGGGTCCGCCTCGGCAGGTAGTGATGGCCCATCCCCGTGTAGGGTTGGACGAAATAGGCTGCAGTCGATGGAGGTACGCCCCGGGCCACATAGTGCTCGACGGTCTTGAGCCCGCCCGCCGTCTTGCCAGCGCCGGAAAGCCCCTTCAGCGCGGCGCCGCCCGCAAGGACGGAGCCTACGTCGAAAAGCAACTCCCCCTGGTTCAGTCCAATACCGAACTGCCGGTCCATCTCGCCTCTGAATGTTTCCGCGACTGGCGTCGCTTCCGGCAAGACGTTCACCGCAAGGTCGTCATCCCAGTCCCGCAGTTCGGTCTTCAACCGCGACCATGTTGCTGACGGGTCAGAGACGGCGTCCTTGGCGAGCCCGACGCCGGCGCCTGCGACCCGCAGGACATCATCCCAGGCGGCTTCACCGTCCGGGTGAAGAAAGGGGTCGATCGGATTCAGCAAACGGGCGCCGAATACGGCCCCGTCGATCGCATCCCCGACAAACCGAGAGGCCCCGCGTGCGACCCCCGGCGCCAGAGCGCCTCGTCTGACAAGGTACCCTGCGATCGACTTGGCTTCCCGGCTCTGGTCAAGCCAGGCCTCAATCCGGTCCGCGGCTGCGTTGGTGGTGGTCGTCGGCGTGACCTCAGACGCAGGCGCAACCCTCGTAACGGACCGGACTGGAGCAACCGGCCCAGCAGGTCTTCGGACAGATGGGTCCTCCTGCACGCGGGATCGATCCCGCGTCGCTTCCGTGCGTCGGCGCGCGCTGAGTACGGCCCCGGCCAGGGCGCCCGCTGGGCCCGGGATAAAGGACCTTGCAAGGGGAGGGGCCATGTCACGAAACCCGCCCCGAAACCCTGTGACCTCTCGCATCCTTCGGGCCATGAAGGCCCCTATGGGTTCCCCTTCAGGGCTGTCCGCCCGTCTCTGCGTCTGCGCCATGGCTCCTCTCCTTCCTGGGTCTCGGACGAGGAAGTTCGCACGGCGCCTAAATTCCGTAAAGAACAAAACAAGAACTTTTTCGTGTTGCGCCACTGATCCGGGATCGACGCTGGCCGCCCCTCTCCTCGGAGGGACTCAATTGTCCATCGGGACCCGACGCCCCCACCTTTCCGCAACCCTTTCCCCCCGGCCGTGCTATAGGCGCCGCCCATGCCCTTTCCCACCAGTCACCCGGCGCTTGACCGCGCGCTTTCCGAACGCGGCTACGCCGAGCCTACGCCTGTCCAGGCCCGGGTCCTCGAGGCGCCCTACGACCGCGACCTCCTCGTCTCCGCCCAGACCGGCTCCGGCAAGACCGTCGCCTTCGGCCTGGCCATGGCGCCCACCCTGCTGGATCTCGCCGAACGCTTCGGCCAGGCCGGGGCGCCCGCCGCCCTGGTCATCGCGCCCACGCGCGAGCTGGCCCTCCAGGTGACCGGCGAGCTGACCTGGCTCTACGCCGGCACGGGGGCGACCATCCTGTCCTGCGTCGGAGGCATGGACCCGCGCACCGAGCGGCGCGCCCTGCAGCGGGGCGGCCACATCGTCGTCGGCACGCCAGGACGTCTCCGCGACCACCTTGAGCGCGGCGCCCTCGACCTGTCCGCCCTGAGCGCTGTCGTCCTCGACGAGGCCGACGAGATGCTCGACATGGGTTTCCAGGAGGACCTGACCGTCCTCTTGGAGGCTGCGCCCGCCGACCGGCGCACCCTGTTGTTCTCGGCCACCCTGCCGCGGGAGATTGTCCGCCTGGCCTCGGCCTACCAGCGCGACGCCCTCCGCATCGACACCGTCGACCGGGATGCCCCGCACGGCGACATCGAATACCGGGCCGTGCGCGTCCTGCCCAACCAGGTGGACCTGGCGGTGGTGAACCTCCTGCGCTTCTACGAGGCGCCCGGGGCCCTGGTCTTCGCCAACACCCGCGAGCGGGTGAAGCACCTGACCGCCACCCTGCGCGAGCGGGGCTTCTCGGTGGTGGGCCTGTCGGGCGAGTTGACCCAGGACCTGAGGACCGAGGCCCTGCAGGCCCTGCGCGGCGGTCACGCCCGGGTCTGCGTCGCCACCGACGTGGCGGCCCGGGGCCTCGACCTGCCCGACCTGGGCCTGGTCATCCATGCCGAGGTGCCCGCCAATGTCGAGGGCCTGCTCCACCGTTCGGGCCGGACGGGGAGGGCGGGGCGCAAGGGCGTCTCGGTCCTGCTGGTCCCCCGGGCCCGGCGGCGCAAGGCTGAGCTCCTCTTCCAGACCGCCTCCATCCGCGCTGAGTGGGCAGGCCCGCCCACCGCCGAGGAGATCCGCGAGAAGGACCGCCAGCGCATGCTGGAGGACCCGTTGCTGGTCACGCCGCCGGACGAGGACTGCCTGGCCGAGGGCCGCCGCCTGCTGGAGCGCCTGTCGCCCGAGCAGGTCGCCGGCGCCCTCATGCGGCTCTACCGCGAGAAGCTGCCGCCGCCCGAGGACGTCCAGGACGACGCCCCCTCCCGCTGGAAGCCCGAGGCGGCCGGTGAGCCGCGTCCCCGGCGCGAGCCCGGCGACATGGACTGGTTCCGCATCGACATCGGCCGCAAGGACCGGGCGGACCCCAAGTGGCTGATCCCCAAGATCTGCCGTGCGGGCGGGGTGACCAAGCGCGACATCGGCAACATCCGCATCCTGGACGGCGAGACCCGGTTCGAGATCGTCCGGGAGGTCTCCCCTGCCTTCACGGCGGCCATCGCCGTTCCCCTTCCGGACGGCACGAGGATCACGCCTTCCGAGGCGCCGGGCGCCGATTTTCGCCCGTCCCGGCCGGTCCGTCCCCGCCGGGAGTTCGAGCCGGCGGGTGAAGTCGCCGCCGCTCCGCCGCCTCCGAGGCGGGCGCCTCGGCCCCCGGTGGCGGAGGCCCCGGCGTCCAGTCCGCCTCCGCCTTTCGAGAAGGCGCCCTTCCAGAAGAAACCCTTCAAGAAGAAACCCTTCGTTCAGGGAGACCGTCCCGCCGCCGCCCCGGGGGATCGTCCCTGGACGGGAAAGCCCCGGCCGGCCGGTTCAGGCCCGCCCCCGCGAACGGGACCGAAGCGCAAGCCGAACGATGGCCCGGCGCCCCGCGGCGCGCCCTATCGCGGCAAGCCAAAACGCGGGTCCTGAGGGACCTATCGGCCCCCGTTCAGGCGCTCGATCTCCCGCTTCAGCATCCGATCGCGCATGCCGTCGCCGTTCA
>CAIMLY010000024.1 GCA_903842425.1 uncultured Alphaproteobacteria bacterium
ATTTCCAGCCAGAGCCGTCAGTTTCGACGCCAGTCTAGGCGAGGCGACGGGCGCCTCCAATCCCTCGCCCGCTATCTGCCACTCGGCCGCCCCCTTTCTCCCCTGATCCCCCGAACTGCGCTAGGCTTGCGGCCAGGCAGTTCAGGAAGGGGCCTCCATGCGCAGTTTCGACGCCGATCCGGCACAGGTCGGCACGGGTCCCCTCGGCCAGAAGGCGCACCAGCGCCACATCGACCATTCCGCCCGGCTGGAGCGCCGGCTGCACGCCGTGCGGCCGGGGGTCTGGACCCTGGTGGGCAACGGCCTGTCCAACCAGACCTTCATCGAGGGGCCGGAAGGCCTGATCGCCATCGACACCGGCGAGAGCGTGGAGGAGATGCGCACGGCCCTGGCCGAGGTGCGGGCCCATACCTCCGCGCCCCTGGCGGCGGTGCTCTACAGCCACTTCCACTACATCGGCGGCACGACGGCGGCCCTGGCGGACGCCGGCCGCGCGGACCTGCCCATCCTCGGGCACGAACGTATCCCCCTGAACCTGGCCCGCACCTCGGGCGAGATCGGCCCGGCCTATTCCCGGGGCCTGATCCACCAGTTCGGGCTGCGCCTGCCCCCCGAGGGGCCCGACGCCCTGGTCAACGAGGGCCTGGGCCTGCACTTCCGCAATCCCGAGCATGCGCCCTTCACCCCGGGGTACGTTCCGCCTACGGAGTTCTTCCGGGGCGGCGAGCGGATGACCCTGGCGGGGCTGTCGGTGGAGATCCACCACGCTCCCTCCGACGCCGACGACAGCGTCACCTTCTGGTTCCCCGAGCTTTCGACCTGCGTGCAGAACCTGGTCTGGCCGACCCTGTTCAACATCTTCCCGATCCGGGGCGAGGAGTACCGCGACCCGCAGGTCCTGCTGGAGGGCATCGACCACATCCTCTCGCTCGGGGTCGAGCACCTGGTGGGCGCCCACGGCCCGCCGATCTCCGGCGCCGCCGGCATCGCCGCCCGGGTGACCCGCTACCGCGACTCCATCCAGTTCCTCTGGGACCAGACCGTGCGCGGCCTGAACCGGGGCCTGACCGCCGACGCCCTGGCCCATGAGGTGCGCCTGCCCGCGGCCTGCGACGACGACTACCTGACCAGCGAGTTCTACGGCGTGGCCGAGCACCATGTCCGGCAGATCGCCGCCGGCCTGCGCGGCTGGTTCGACGGCGAGCCCGGCAAGCTCTTCGTCCTGCCCCCGGCCGAGCGGGCGCGACGCCTCGTCGAGGGCTTCGGCGGGGCTGGGGCGGTACGGGCCCAGGCGGAAGCGGCGCAAGGCTCCGGCGACCTGAGGTGGGCCCTGGAGCTCGCCTCCTGGCTGGTCGGGCGGGCGGAGGCGGAGGCCGGCGACCGGGCCCTGCTGGCGGGGGTCCTCCGGGCCCTCGCCCAGGGGACCTCGGCGGCCAACATCCGCAACTGGTGCCTGACCCGGGCCCTGGAGCTGGAGGGCGCCCTCGACCTGTCGCGGGTGGCCGAGCACCGCCTGCGCCCGGCCCAGCTGGCGGGGCGGCCCCCGCGGGAGGCCCTGCTCGTGCTGAGGGTGATGGTCGACCCGGCCCGTGCGGAGGGGATCGACCACCATGTCCGCTTCGACTTCCCGGACGCCGAGCCTGCCGGCCTGCACGTGCGCAACGGCGTCAGCGTCGCCACCGACGGTGCGGGCGCGGTGGCTGCGGTCGCCGTGACCTGGGCCGACCTCGTCAGGGTCCTGTGCGGCCAGGCCCGCCTGTCCGACCTGGAGGCCTCGGGCGCGGCGCGGGTGTCCGGCGACGCGGCCCTGACCCGCCGGGCCCTGGCGGCCTTCGACCTTCCGGGCCTGGGAAGCTGAGCCGGCGCCTCAGCCCTTGGGAGGGAAGGCGGCGATGCAGGCGAACCAGCGGTTGAACAGGGGGTCGCCGGCCTCGAAATGGGTGGTGAGCTGATCGGCCTCGGACCGGTTGTCCGACATCTGGCCCATCCGCAGGTAGTGATCGACCATGAAGGAGCCGTTCTTCATCTCGTGCTGGAAGGTGGGGTCCTTGATCTTCTCCCCGGCGTCGACCATCCGGGCGCCCGCATAGATGGACCCGGCCACGGCGAGGTCGCTCGTCTTGCCAAGGACATCCGCCGCCCGTCCGGCCACGGCGATGTGCAGGCCCAGGCAGTAGCCCTGGGTCAGCTCCCTGGCGTCCACCCCGCCGACCGCCGTCTTCCGGGGTGGGTCATGGGCCACGATCTTCCCGTTCGCGAGGTTCACGATCGCCCGGCAGGGCGCCGGTCCCGCCAGGCCGCACTCGCCGCCATGGACGAAGAGGACGAGGCTCCCCCCGTCCTTCGACACCTCCCAGCCGCGATTGGGGCCCTCCGCGAGGACCCGGGTCGTCCCGTCGGGGCCCACCAGGAAGGCCGGGTTCTCGCAGCCGCCGGTCCCGCAGAGCCCCCGGCTCATGGCGTCCGGGCAGATCCGCTCGAGGTTCACCCCGTAGACGGCCCCGGCCGGCGTGTCCGCGGCCTTCCGGATGTCCCCGGCGTCGAAGGCGGCGGCGTTGGGAGTTTCACACCGGGTTTTGATCCCGGCGACGGAATCCCGTATCAGCGCCGGAGGAAAGGCGGGGGCCTTCGCCGCCGGCGTTGCGGCCGCCTCCGTCGTCTTGACGGGATCCCTGCTGCAGGCCGAGAGGGCCAGGGCGGCGAGGGCGAGGGCCAGGATGCGCATGGATCAGGTCTCCGGCAGGAACAGGGGCGCGGCCTTCCGTCGGTCGCCGCCCGCGGCGCAAGGCCCTGAGGCATGATGGGGGCGGGAGGGTTTATGAATCGTCGAGCCGTGCGGGATTTCCGGTCCGCCTGCGCCCTGTCCTGCGCGGGCGCCGTCCTCGCGGCCCTCCTCGGCGCCGCCCCCGCCCTGGCCGACCCCTGCCGCGCCGTGCCGCAGAAGGGCCCCATGCCCGCCAGCCTCGCCCGGGGGGAGCGCTTCTCGGGGACGGTGGTGCACGTCGGGGACGGCGATTCCCTCTGCGTCGCCGTCGGACCCCGGCGGGGCGCCGACTGGGTGGAGGTGCGCCTCGCCGACTTCTACGCCCCGGAACTCAAGGAGCCCGGCGGGCGTGAGGCCCGGGACGCCCTGAAGCGCATCGCCGCCGGCCGGCGGGTGGACTGCGTCTCCCGCGGGCGCAGCTGGGACCGGGTGGCCGCCGACTGCCGGCTGTCCGGGCGCTCGCTGGGCGACCGGATGCGCGCCGCCGGGGTGGCCGAGGGCGGCCGGGGCGGGGCCCCCCGTCCCCGCTGAAGCTCAGGCCTGCCGCCGGCTTTCCCGGGCGGCCTGGGCGGCGCGGCGGCGCGCTTCCAGCCCCTGGCCCACCTCGCGCGCCAGGGGCGGGCTCCTCTCAAAGACCTCCGAGACCGCATCGGGCGCCATGCGGACCACGACACAGTCCTCCAGGGCGACGGCCCGCAGGCTGGACGCCTGGCGACCGTACATGCCGCTCTCGCCGAAGAGCTCTCCGGGCCCGGCCCGGGCGATCTCGACGGCGCCCTCCCCCTCGCCGACCTGCAGGGAGACCTCGCCGCGGATGAGGACCAGGACTCCTGTCAGGAGGTCCCCCTCCCGGAACAGGACCTCCCGGCGGCCGAAGTCCAGGGCCTCCAGGGTGGCCTCCGGGACGCCGGACAGGTCCGGGAAGCGGCCCAGCCCGGCCAGGAGGTCCCGGGCCCGGGGCGGCGTGCGCCCGAAGACGCCCTTCTGTTCGTAGTCGAGGTTCACCGTCACGGGATAGGGCATGTTCAGGCCCCGCCGCCGGGCGGCGTACCAGATCCGGGTCATGAGCTCGCCCCGCACCGGCCAGCGGTCTTCCTCGAGGGTCCGGTAGATCAGTCGGTAGGCGATGCCGAAGTCCCCGAAGTTCAGGGTGGCGGCGATGGGCGCCGGGGCGGAGAGGACGCCGGGCGTCTCGGCCGCAACCTCAAGGAGCGTGTCGCGGACATCGTTGGGCGCGTCGTCGTAGCTGAAGGAGACCTCGATCATCTCCATCCTCATCCGGCGCGGCCGCGAGTAGTTGGTGATGACCTCCTTGTTGAGCACCGAGTTGGGCACCACCTGCGTCAGTCCGCCAAAGGCCTTGAGGTGGGCCGAGCGCCAGTTGATCTCCTTCACCTCGCCGGAGACGTCGCCGACCTCGATGTGGTCGCCCACCTCGAAGGGCCGCTCCATCAGGAGCATGACGCCGGAGAAGAGGTTGCCGAGGGGCTCCTGGAGGGCGAGGCCCACGACGATGGAGCTGACCCCCAGGGCCGTCAGGGCGCCCGAGAGGTCCTTGCCCCAGACCTGCGAATAGACCACCGCGCCGGCCAGGGCGACGAGCAGGACGCGGACCAGGTCGCGCAGGAGGCGCGGCACCCGGGTCGCCCAGCTTCCCGGCGCCGCCGCCTCGAAGACCAGGCTGTTGATGTAGTTGAGGGCGCCCGCCGAGGCGAGGATCCATAGGGCGGTCTCGGCAAGCCGGACCGGCAGGCTTGAGGCCGGCAGGCCTGCGGCCACCCGCAGGAAGAGGACCAGGGCGAGGGCCGGCATGAACCAGTTCCGGGTCCAGCGCAGGGGCCCGGCGAGGGGGTGGCCCCGGCGCCCGGCGACCTGGATGGCCTCGGTCATGGCCAGGAGGGCGAGCGGCAGGCCCAGGCCCACCGCCAGGGCCGGGCCAAAGGCCAGGCCGGCGAGGTCGGAAGGCGTCATCTCAGGCGCTCCCGTCCTGCGCGCCGGCGCCTCGGGCCCCGCCGCCCTCGGCCAGCGGGTAGAGCTCGACCTGGCCCATGCCCTTGATCTCGGTCGGGACGGCGGCCCCGAAGTCGACCACGTCCTGGACCCGGTCCCGGACCGCACGGGTCACCTGGATGGAGGTCTCGCCGTCCGAGACGATGCCCCGGGCGAGGCGGACCGTGTCGCCCCAGAGGTCGTAGATGAACCGCCGGCGCCCCACCAGGCCGCCGGTCACGGGCCCGGTGTTGATCCCCACCTCGGCGACGATCTCCAGGCCCCGTTCGGCGTTGAACCGGCGAACGACCCGCACCGCCTCCCGGGCGAACTCGACCATCCGCAGGGTGTGATCCGGCCGCTCGGCGGACAGGCC
>CAIMLY010000025.1 GCA_903842425.1 uncultured Alphaproteobacteria bacterium
GGACTCCACGACCTTGGCCACGGCCTTGTCGACGCCGCGCTTCAGGTCCATCGGGTTCATGCCCGCGGCGACCGACTTCATGCCCTCGACCACGATGGCCTGGGCCAGGACGGTGGCGGTGGTGGTGCCGTCGCCGGCCTTGTCATTGGTCTTGGAGGCGACTTCGCGGATCAGCTGGGCGCCGAGGTTCTCGAAGCGGTCGGACAGCTCGATTTCCTTGGCCACGGACACGCCGTCCTTGGTGGAGCGGGGCGCGCCGAAGGACTTCTCGATGACCACGTTGCGGCCCTTGGGGCCCAGGGTCACCTTCACGGCGTTGGCGAGGGTGTTGACGCCGCGCAGCATCCTGTCGCGGGCGTCGGAACCAAAATAGACGTCTTTAGCAGCCATTGGCGTACTCTTTCGGAAAGGGATTGTTGGGTCTGGAAGGCGGTCGGGGGATCTAGTCGATCACGCCCAGGACGTCGCTTTCCTTCATGATCAGGAGGTCAGCGCCGTCGATCTTCACTTCGGTGCCGGACCACTTGCCGAACAGGATGCGGTCACCCTTCTTCAGGTCGAGGGGCTGGACCTTGCCGGCCTCATCGCGGGCCCCGGGGCCGACGGCGATGACTTCGCCTTCCTGGGGCTTTTCCTTGGCGGTGTCGGGGATGATGATCCCGCCCTTGGTCTTCTGTTCTTCTTCGACGCGCTTCACGAGGACGCGGTCACCGAGGGGACGAAACGCCATGTCTTGGTCTCTCCGTTCAGGACGAGGGTTGTCGGAACTCCCGGGGCCGGGGCCGCCTTTGGCAGCCGATGCGCCCGAGTGCTAACGCGAGGGGGAGTTAGTGTCGGCGCCTCCCGGAGTCAAGCCGGGGACGTCGCAATCAGAGGCGCAGTTCCGGTTGGACCGAGGCGGCGGCGGCGGCTAAGGTCGCCGAAAGCTGTGACGCCACAACAAGGAAACGCCCATGCGCCGCGCCCCCGCGATCGCCGCCCTTTCGGTCCTCGCCCTCGCCCTGCCCGCAGCCGCCGAGACCTGGACGGCCTACACCTCGCCGACGGACAAGGGCCTGCAGTGGTCGTTTGACTCCGACTATTCCTACCGCGACTCGTCCTCGGGCCGGATCGTGGTCATGACCGCCATCGGCAAGGTGGGCGCGACGCCGCGCATGGGCCCTTCGGCCCCCGGCGCCGCCGACGGCGTGGGCTTTGTCTACGCCCTCGACTGCAAGTCGAGGAACCTCATCCCCATGGGAAGCTACTCGCCGAAAAAGCCGCTGGAGATCGCCGGCGACTGGCGCGGCGCCGCCCCCAAGAAGGCAGACGGGGCGGACGACGCCGCCCTGATGCGGCAGGTGTGCGCGGCCTCCACCTCCCTGCCCACCAAGTAGGCCGGCGGCCAGGACGAATCCGGGCGGCCCTCGCAGGCCGCCCTTTTCGTTACGCCGGGCGTCACCGCATGCCGACGGGAACCCGCTCGGCGTCACGCTCGGCGCGGATCTTCATCTGGAGGTCGCCGTACTTCGCCAGTTCCATCCGCGCGATGGTGCGGTTGTGGACCTCGTCCGGGCCATCGGCCAGGCGCAGGGTGCGCTGGCTGGCGTAGGCTTTCGCGAGCCCGAAGTCGCTGGTCACCCCACCGCCGCCGTGGGCCTGGATGGCGTCGTCGATGACCTTGATGGCCATGGTCGGCGCCTGGACCTTGATCATCGCGATCTCCATCCGGGCGACCTTGTTGCCGGCCTTGTCCATCATGTCGGCGGCCTTGAGGCAGAGCAGGCGTGTCATCTCGATGTCGATCCGCGCCCGGGCGATGCGCTCCTCCCAGACCGAGTGCTCGGAGATGTACTTGCCGAAGGCCTTCCGGGTCATCAGCCGGCGGCACATCTTCTCAAGGGCCACCTCGGCGGCGCCGATGGTGCGCATGCAGTGATGGATCCGGCCCGGTCCCAGGCGGGCCTGGCTGATCTCGAAGCCGCGGCCTTCACCCAGGACGAGGGCGTCCTCGACCGGCACCCGGACGTTCTCCAGCAGGACCTCGGCGTGGCCATGCGGGGCGTCGTCGTAGCCGAAGACCGGCAGCATTCGCAGGACCTTGATCCCGGGGGTGTCGAGGGGCACCAGGACCTGGGACTGCTGGGCGTGCAGGGCGGCCTCGGAATTGGTCTTGCCCATGACGATGGCGACCTTGCAGCGGGGATCGCCCATGCCCGAGGACCACCACTTGCGGCCATTGATCACGTAGTCGTCGCCGTCGCGGTCGATGCGGGTCTCGATGTTGGTGGCGTCCGACGAGGCCACCAGGGGCTCGGTCATCAGGAAGGCCGAGCGGATCTCGCCGCGCATCAGGGGGGCGAGCCAACGGTCCTTCTGCTCCCGCGTCCCGAAGCGGTTCAGCACCTCCATGTTGCCGGTGTCCGGGGCCGAGCAGTTGAAGACCTCGGAGGCGAATCCCACCCGGCCCATGATCTCGGCGATGGGGGCGTATTCCAGGTTGGACAACTGGACGCCCTCGAAGACGAAGGTGTCGTCGACGTGCGGATGACCGGAGTCCGGCGGCATGAACAGGTTCCAGAGGCCGGCGGCCCGGGCCCGGGCCTTCAGCGCCTCGACCACGGGGATGACCTTCCAGGGATCGCCCTCGGCGTGCTGGGCCTCGTAGACCGGGACGGCGGGGTGGACGTGCTCATCCATGAAGTCGCCGACGCGGCGGATGAGTTCCTTCTGGCGCGGGGAATACTCGAAATCCATGACGGTCGCCTTTCATTCAAACGCTTGTTTGAACGGGTCTCATGGCGATGTCCGCCGGACAAGGCCCCGGGCCGCCCTGTGCGCGTCTTTTGATCTGCCTCAAGTCCTCTGGCCTTCCCGGCGCGCCGGGGCCAGCATGGGGCATGTCCATCGATCTGCCCTACCGTCCCCTTGGCCTGCGCTCCCTCCGCCTTGAACCCCTGGCGGAGACGCACCGCGAACCCCTGCGCGCCGCCTGCGCCGCCGATCCGGACACCTGGCGCAACCTCTATTCCCTGTCCCTCGACGGGGAACACTACGACGCCTTCTGGGAGGCCGGCCGGATCACCGCCCGGGAGGCCGGCGTGGCGCAGCACTATGCGGTCCTGCACCATGACCAGTGCGTCGGCCTGACCGCCTTCCTGAAGATCGACCGGGGCAACGGGGCGCTGGAGATCGGCCTGACCTACTACGCCCCGGGGGCGCGGGGCGGCCTCGTGAACCCGGCGGCCAAGCGGCTCCTTCTGGGCGAGGCCTTCGAGGCGGGCTTCGGCCGCGTGCAGTTCCACGTCGACGAGATCAACGCCCGATCCCGGGCGGCGGTTCTGAAGCTTGGCGCCGCCTTCGAGGGCATCCAGCGCTGGGACCGGATCGTCTGGACAGGCCGCCGGCGCAGCACGGCGGTCTATTCGGTCATCGCTCCGGAATGGCCCCGGGTCCGCGAGGCCCTGGACCACCGGCTCGGCGCCTTCGGGCCCGGGGCCTGAAGGCGACGGCGGGTCAGCGGACCGGCGCCGTGCGGCCCTGGGCGTCGGCGAAGAACACGCTGCCGGCGTTCTCGGCCACCTCCCGGGCGGTGTAGGGCCGGCCCGGCTGGAAGCCCTCGGTCTCCAGCATCTTGATCTCGCGCACGCCGCGGGACGAAACGCCCAGCACCTTCCCCGTATGGTCGGCGGCCAGGTCCGAGACCATGTAGAGCACGCCCGGCGCCACGTTCTCGGGCAGGCTCAGGGGATCTGGCTCGCGACCGGCCCGACCGGGCAGGTCGGAGGTCATGCGGGTATAGGCGCCCGGCGCCAGGCCCATGACCCGGATCCCGTACTTGCGCCCCTCGATGGCGAGGACGCGCATGAAGCCATAGATGCCCGCCTTGGCCGCCCCGTAGTTGGACTGGCCGAAGTTGCCGTAGAGGCCCGAGGTCGAGCTGGTCATGACGATGACCCCCGGGCGTCCGTTGTCCTTCAGCCACGTCCAGACCGGCATGGTGCAGCAGTAGGTCCCCTTCAGGTGCACCTTGACCACCAGGTCCCAGTCCGCCTCGGAGGTGTTGGCGAAGGACTTGTCGCGCAGGATGCCGGCGTTGCAGACCAGGATGTCGACCTGGCCGAAGGCGTCCAGGGCCGTCTTCAGGATGTTCTCGCCACCCTCCATGGTCGAGACGTCGTCGCCGTTGGCGACCGCCCGGCCGCCCTCGGCGAGGATGTCGTTGACCACCTTCTGGGCGGCGCTGACCGATCCGCCGCCCGACCCGTCCCGGGCGCCGCCCAGGTCATTGACGACGACCGCGGCCCCCTCCCTCGCGAAGAGCCGCGCATAGGCCTCGCCCAGCCCGCCGCCTGCACCCGTGATGATGGCCACCTTGCCGTCGAGCAGTCCCATGGAGCGTTCCCCCGCGCAGTTTGCAGGGAATCATCTTCCAACCGGTCCGCCGGGAAGTCGAGTCCGCGCCCCTTTCGGACTCCACAAGGCGGACGGTTGGAGTAGGGTCAGCTCCAGGCTGGCGCGCCAGACGCCGGCGGGGCGGGGGAAACAGCGTGTCGGACTCCATACCTACCGGCGAGGCCCACGGGCCAGGCGCCATCGTCGATCCGCCGATCGCCTCGGAGCTGGCCGGGGACGGCCGGATGAACCGCGGCGCCGTCTCCTGGTCCCTGTTCGAAGGCGCCCGCAACCCCTACGTCGTCCTCGTCACCATCTACATCTTCGCGCCTTACGTGGCCTCCGTGATGATCGGCGATCCCGTGCGCGGCCAGGCGGTGATCTCGCAGTGGAGCCAGTATTCAGGCTGGATCATCATGGCCACGGCGCCCTTTCTTGGCGCCTCCATCGACCAGCTGGGCCGGCGGAAGGTCTGGCTGGGCCTGGTGGTCGCCGCCATGGTCCCGATGATGGCCGCCCTGTGGTGGACCAAGCCGGACGGCTCCGGGCTCTCGGTCACCGTCACCATGCTGCTGATCACCCTGATCGGGCTGGGCTTCGCCTTCTCGGAAGTCCTGCACAACTCCCTGCTGATCCGGGCGGCGGGCATGAGGGCGGCGCACAAGGCCTCGGGCCTGGCCCTCGCCCTCGGTAACGGCTTCTCCGTCCTGGCCCTGGGCTTCACCGCCTGGGCCTTCGCCCTGCCGGGCCGGGTGGACTGGGCCTGGGTCCCCAAGGCGCCCCTGTTCGGCCTCGACACGGCCGCCCACGAACACGAGCGCATCGTCGCCCTGCTGGCGGCCGGGATATTCGCCATCGGCGCCGTGCCCCTTTTCCTGTTCACGCCGGACGCGCCGGCGACAGGCGTGCCCGTGCTGAGGGCCTTCCGGAACGGAGCCCGTCAGCTCTGGGAAATGCTCGCCACGGTCCGGAACTACCGGGACGCCGCCATCTACCTGCTCAGCCGCATGGCCTTCGTCGACGGCATGAACGCGGTCCTGATCTACGCCGGTGTCTATGCCGTCGGGGTGATGAAGTGGCAGGCCCTGGAGATGCTCTTCTACGGCATCCTCCTGTCCGTCCTGGCGGTGCTGGGCGGATTCGTGGGCCGGTGGATGGACTCCGCCCTCGGACCGAAGAACGCCCTGCGGGTGGCCATCTTCATGTCCATCCTGGGCATTGTCGCCATGCTCGGCATGTCGCCGACGCGCATCCTCTACGTCTGGTCCTTCGACCCCTCGGCGCACGCACCGGTCTGGGACGGACCGGTGTTCCGCACCTTGCCCGAGGTGATCTTCCTGCTGATCGGCTTCGTGAACGCCGTCTTCATCACGGCCCAGTACGCCTCGGCGCGGACCATGCTGACCCGCCTGACCCCGCCCGAGAAGACCGGGGCCTTCTTCGGGGTCTACGCCCTGTCCGGCGTCGCGACGGGATGGCTGGGGCCAATGATGGTCAACTTCGGCACCAACCTGACCAAGACGCAGCAGGGCGGGTTCGCCACCGTCATCATCCTCCTGGTGGCGGGACTCGCCGGCCTCGGCTTCGTAAAGGGCGGTGGAAAGTCACTGGAAGCCTGAAGTCAGGTCCCGTCGCGCCCGTTACTGTTAACCATGTTTGTAAACTTCTATTAACTGAGCGTCCTGTTCTGGGCCGGGATCACGTTTACTTTCCATTAAGCTCAATGAGCGAAAGGTAAGCGCGAGTGTACGGGGAAGCCGAAAGGCTCAGCCGGGGCGTGGGGACTCCCGCCCTCCCGTGTCACGGGAGAACAGAATGTCCAGGTTGCTCGCCAGGGTCCTCCGGGAGGAGGCCTCCGCGCCCGTCTTCGAATATGCGGTCGCCGCCGCCCTCATTGCGGCCATGCTGCTGGCTGCGGCCAGCCTTTCCCCTGCCCGGCAACCGGTCCCCGACCTTGTCCCGGAGTTGCGCGCCGCGTCGCGCTGAACCCTGACGCCGCCCGTTGCGGCGGCTCCCGCTTTGGCCCAAATGAGCCGGGATGCGCCACGGCGGCGCCTTCGGGGACCTGACCATGGCCGAGACCCATTCACCCGGAACCGACGACACGGCGATCCCCGTGACATGCCTGTTCGAGGGCGACCTCGCCGGCTGGCGGGACGCCGCCCCGGCCCTCGACGCCGGCCTGGCCGCCTCAGCGGAGTTCCGCGCCCGCACGGGGCAGGCGGTCATCGTTCCCGGGCCGGATGGCCGACCTGCGCGGGTCGTCCTGGGCCTGGGGGCGTCGCCGGGCGACGTCACGGCCTTCCGGATCCTCGCCGGCCGGCTCCCCGCCGGGACCTATCGCCTGGCGGGCGCTCCGGGGGGCCTGGACCCGACCGACGCCGCCCTCGCCTTCGCCCTGGGCCTCTATCGGTTCGAGCGCTACCGCAAGCGCGAGTCGGCCCCGCCGAGGCTGGTGGTCCCGGGGGCGGACGAAGCCGAGGCGGACAGCCTCGCGGCCGCCTGCGCCCTGGCGAAGGACCTGGTCAACACCCCGGCGAACGACCTGGGCCCGGCGGAGCTCGAGGCCGCCGCTCGCGACCTCGCCGGGCGCTTCGGCGCCACCGTCGAGGTGACTGCGGGCGAGGACCTCCTGGCCCGGGGATACCCGGCGGTCCATGCCGTCGGCCGGGCGGCGGCCCCCGGGCGCGAGCCCCGGATGATCGAAGTCACCTGGGGCCAGTCCGGACATCCTGTCCTCGCCCTGGTGGGCAAGGGCGTGGTGTTCGACACCGGCGGCCTGGACCTGAAGCCCTCCGCCGGCATGCGCCTGATGAAAAAGGACATGGGCGGGGCCGCCCACGTCCTGGCCCTGGGCGCCATGGTCATGCAGGCCGCCCTGCCGGTTCGCCTGTCCATCCTCATCCCGGCGGTCGAGAATGCGGTCGGCGGCGCCGCCATGCGCCCGGGCGACGTGCTGGCCACCCGAAAGGGCCTGACCGTGGAGGTCGGAAACACGGATGCCGAGGGTCGCCTGATCCTTGCAGACGCCCTCACCCGGGCCTCGGAACTGGAACCGGACCTGACCCTGGACCTGGCCACCCTGACCGGCGCGGCCCGGGTCGCCCTGGGTCCGCAGCTGCCGCCCTTCTTCACGGATGACGAGGCCCTGGCCGCCGCCATCGAGGCGGGCGCCCGCAGGGCCTTTGACCCGGTCTGGCGCCTGCCGCTCTGGAAGGGGTACCTGCCGTCCCTCGACTCCGAGATCGCCGACCTGAAGAACGATCCCGACGCCTGGGCCCAGGCGGGGGCCATGACCGCCGCCCTGTTCCTCCAGAAGTTCGCTCCCGCTGGCGCCTGGGCGCACCTCGACATCTTCGCCTGGAACCCGAGAGGCCAGCCCGGATCACCGGCCGGCGGCGAGGCCCAGGCCATCCGCGGGCTCTACGCCATGCTGAAGGCCCGCTACGCATGAGGCCGGACCCCCGCCTCACCCTCGCCCGTGCGGACCTCGCCGCCAGCCCCCTGGAGGGCCTGGTGCGGGCGGAGCGCTACGCCCGCCCCCGGCGCATGCAGGCGGCTGTCCCCTCGGCGGCGATCCGGCGCGAGCCGCGTCCCGACGCCGAGCAACTAGACCAGTTGCTGCTGGGCGAACGCTTCGACGTCCTTGAGGTCCGGGACGGTCACGCCTGGGGCCAGGCCATCCGCGACGGCTATGTCGGCCACGTCGCCTTCGGGGCCCTGGCGCCCGAGGGTCCGCCGCCTACGCACCAGGTCCGGGCGGTGTTGAGCTACGGCTTCGCCGAACCCAGCATCAAGTCACGGCCGACCGGGCCAGTCTCCCTGAACAGCCTGGTGACCGTCACGGCCCGTGAGGGGCGCCTCGCCCTCTGCGATGCGGGATTCTGGCTGCCGGACGTGCACCTCGCCCCCCTCGGCGACTTCGCGGACGACCCGGCGGCGGTGGCGGAGGGGCACCTTGGGGCAGCCTATCTCTGGGGCGGGCGGGAGGGCTGCGGCCTCGACTGCTCGGGGCTGGTCCAGCAGGCCCTGCTGGCCTGTGGCCGCGCCTGCCCGCGGGACTCCGACCTGCAGCAGGCTCTTGGGACGGCGGCGGGCCCTGCGAACCTTCGGCGTGGAGACCTGGTGTTCTGGAAGGGCCACGTCGCCATGCTGCTGGACGCGCGGAGGATCATCCACGCCAATGCGCATCACATGGCCGTGGCGATCGAGGACCTGTCCGAGGCCGTTGAGAGGATCCGCTCCTCAGGCGGGGGCGAGCCTCTCGCCTTCCGGCGGCCCCTCGAACGGGGTCGGCCAGGAGGGTCCTGAGGCCGCCAGGGCCCGGAGGATCAGGCGGCGGGCTTGGCGGCCGGGGCCGCTGCAGCGGGGGCGGCGCCGGCGGCCGGAGCCGCTGCGTCCGCCGGGGCGGCGGCTTCAGGCGGCGCAGCCGCGGCGACGGGATTGGGCGCCGGCAGGGGCAGGGTCCCGCCCTGGGCCCGCAGATAGGCGATCAGGTTGACCCGGTCCTCGGACTTCTTCAGGCCGACGAAGGACATCTTGGTGCCCGAGATGTACTTCGCAGGCGCCCTGAGGAATTCGTAGAGGTGAAGGTCGTCCCAGACCGGCTGCTTGGCGCCGAACTCGGTCAGGGCGGCCGAATAGGCGAAGCCGGCGTGGACACCCGGCTTGGCGCCGACGACGCCCCAGAGGTTGGGGCCGGTGCCATTGGCGCCGCCGTTGGCGATGTTGTGGCAGGACTGGCACTTGGCGAAGACCGCCTCGCCGGCCTTGACGTCGGCCACCGGCAGGACGGTGCCGAAGTCCGGCAGGACCTCCGCCGCCGCCGCCTCGCCGCCGCCTTCAACGGTCGCCTCGATGAGGTAGCCGGGCTTCTCAGGCGCCTCGACGCTGAAGAGGCCCGTGGTCACTTCGCGAAGCCCGACAATGGCCAGAGCCGTCGCGAGCCCGGCGCCTGCGATCTTGTTGAAGGTCAGATTGCTCATCGTCCTGAAACCGATTTCTCCGGGACCGAGGCCCCGTCACCCAAGAACCTGAAGGACCGACTCAGGGGCCCCTTGGACGGGAGATTCCCCGCCCCTTATTGCGTTGGCGTCTCTTACACGCTACCGGCGCTCGCGCAACCGGGCAGATGGCCCCGGGCCTCAGGTTCATGACCCCGATCCTCCTCATCCCCGCCCGAATGGCTGCGACCCGACTGCCCGGCAAGCCCCTGGCGGACATCGGCGGCCTGCCCATGATCGTCCGGGTCCTGCGACAGGCCGAAGCCGCAGGAGCCGGGCCCGTCGCCGTGGCGGCCGGGGATCCGGAGATCGTCGCGGCGGTCGAGGCCTCCGGCGGCCGGGCGGTCCTGACCGACCCGGACCTGCCCTCCGGCTCCGACCGGATCCTCGCCGCCTTGCGCCTGCTGGATCCCGACGGGCGCCATGACGTGGTGATCAACCTGCAGGGGGACATCCCCTTCATCGCCCCGGAGGCGGTGCGCGCCTGCGCCGGCCTGCTCGCCGCCCAGCCCGGCGCGGACATCTCCACGGTCATGGTCGCCGAAGGCGGGCCGGAGGACCGGTCCAACCCGGACATGCCCAAGGTGGTCGCCGCAATGGACCCGGACGGGCGCTCCGGCCGCGCCCTCTATTTCACCCGCTCGGTGCTCTACGGCGACGGCCCGGTCTGGATCCACCACGGCATCTACGGCTACCGCCGCGCAGCCCTGGAGCGTTTCACCGCCGCCCCTCCGTCGCCCCTGGAGCGCCGCGAGCGGCTGGAGCAGCTGCGGGCGCTGGAGCTGGGCATGGTCATCTGGTCCGCCGTGCTGGACGAAGCGCCGATCTCGGTGGACAACCCCGCGGACCTGGAGCGCGCCCGCGCCCATGCCCGCCGACTGGGAGACCCGGCATGAACCGGAACCGGATCGCCTTCCAGGGAGACCTGGGCGCAAACAGCCATGAAGCCTGCCTTGCGGCCTTCCCGGGCATGGAGCCGGTCCCCTGCGCCACCTTCGAGGACGCCTTCGAGGCGGTCCGGTCCGGCGACTGCCGGCTGGGCATGATCCCGGTGGAGAACTCCATCGCGGGCCGGGTGGCGGACGTCCATCACCTGCTGCCGTCGTCGGGCCTGCGGATCATCGGAGAACATTTCAAGCCGATCCACTTCCAGCTGATGGCCAACCCGGGCGTCCGTCTCGGGGACCTCAGGTCCGTAGCCTCCATGCCGATCGCCTTCGCCCAGTGCCGGGGGGTGATCTCCCGGCTGGGCCTGTCGCGCGAGCCGGTCAGCGACACCGCCCTGGCGGCCCGGCAGCTGTCTGAACGCCCCGACCCGACCCGCGCGGCCATCGCCCCGGCCCTGGCGGCCCGGCTCTACGGCCTCGAGATCCTCGAGGCGGATATCGAGGACACCCACAACACCACTCCGCGCTTCCTGGTCATGACCGCCGACCAGAACGCCCCAGCGCCGGCGACGGACGTCCGGTGCGTGACCAGCTTCGTGTTCCGGGTGCGGAACCTGCCGGCGGCCCTCTACAAGGCGCTGGGCGGCTTCGCCACCAATGGCGTCAACATGACCAAGCTGGAGAGCTACATGGAGAACGCCGCCTTCACGGCGACCTTCTTCTACTCCGAGATCGACGGGCGCCCCGAGGACCCCGCCGTGGCCCGCGCCTTCGAGGAGCTGCAGTTCTTCTCGGAGCGGTTCGAGATCCTCGGCGTCTTCCCGGCGGACCCCTACCGCGACCACATCTGAGAGGGGTCAGTCCGCCGCCGCCCAGGCGCGGATAAGTTGGTGGGCAATGGCCATGGCAGGCGGGGCGAAGCTGCCCCGGATCTCGCCGGCCAGCAGGGCCCGGGCCTCCTCCCGCGTGTACCAGCGCACTTCGGACAGCTCGGTCTGGTCCGGCTGGGCTTCGTCGCTGTCCACCTCGGCGATCAGGCCGATCATCAGCGAATTGGGGAAGGGCCAGGGCTGGGACGAATGGTAGCGAACCGAGGTGGCCCTGAGTCCCGCCTCCTCGAAGAGCTCGCGGGCGCAGGCCTCCTCGATGGACTCTCCGGGCTCAAGAAACCCTGCGAGCGCCGAGAACATGCCGGCAGGCCAGGCCGCCTGGCGTCCCAGCATGCAGCGGTCGCCATGCACGGCCAGCATGATGACCACCGGGTCGGTGCGCGGAAAATGCTCGGCGCCGCAGCTGGGGCACTCCCGCTTCCATCCGCCCTCGGCCGACCGGGTCGGCTCGCCGCAGACCGAACAGGCGCGGTGCTTGCGCCGCCATTCGAAGACGCCCTTGGCCGTCCCGACAATGGCGGTCTCGCCCGGGGGCAGGCTCGAGGCCAGGGCCCTGGCGTCCTCGAAGCGTCCCATGCCCTGCAGCGGGCCTTCGGTGGGATCCGCCGGGCCTTCGAGGTCGACGGCGAACACCGCGGTCTCCTGCCAAAGACCCATGAACAGAAGCCGTTCGGGCCCGCCGGACAGGTCCTCGACGAGGCGCGAGGGCAGGTAGGCGATCTGGGTCCCACCCGAGGACGAGCGCTCGACAAGGGCCTTCCCGTTCCAGAGCACGAGGCCCAGGGACTGGTCGGAGGACAGGCGCTCGGCGAGCCAGGCGGCGTCCTTGCGGTGCTCGCTGACGCGGTCGAGGGGATTGCCGGCGAAGGTGTTCTGGAAGGCGGTCAGGGACATGGGTCTGATATTAGCCCACAGGCGGAATTCTGCACACGCTTGCGTGCAGGCCCAGGGATCGCGATATAGGGGATGGAGATCGGCGACGGGCGGACGCCTCGCCAACCCGGTCAGGTCCGGAAGGAAGCAGCCGTAACGAGTCCCGTTCCGGGTCGTTGTCCGGTCTCCACCCAGCCCGCATGGCGACCATGGCCGACGAAGATCTCACGCCCGAACCTGATGCGCCGGAGCGTGATCCCGACACCGCGGACATGTTCGGCGACCCTGCGCCTTCGCCGCCGCCGGCCCCGACGCCCGCGCCGGCCGGAAACGCCGCCTATACCGTCATCGCCCGGAAGTACCGCCCGCGGACCTTCGAGGACCTCTATGGCCAGGAGGCCATGGTCCGGACCCTGCGCAACGCCTTCGCGGCCGGGCGGATCGCCCACGCCTTCATGCTCACCGGCGTGCGGGGGGTGGGCAAGACCACCACCGCCCGGCTTCTGGCCCGGGCCCTGAACTTCCAGACCGACGCCGTCGACGCCCC
>CAIMLY010000026.1 GCA_903842425.1 uncultured Alphaproteobacteria bacterium
GTGGCTCGGACGACCCTTTCGGACAGCCTTGCCATTCTGGGCCCCTGCGGCGAGTGTCCCCCCATGTCCGAGACCTTGCCTGCGGGGATTCTGCCCTGCCAGACCCTGGAGGCCCTGATCGCCCGGGAGGCGATCACCGCCACGCGCCCCTTCGATGCCGACCAGGTCCAGCCGGCCAGCCTGGACCTGCGCCTTGGCCTGCGCGCCTGGAGGGTCCGCGCCTCGTTCCTGCCCCGGCCCGGCCGCACCGTCGCCGACCGCCTCACGGACGTGGTCATGCACGAGGTCGATCTGTCCGCCGGCGCGGTGCTGGAGCGGGGATGCGTCTACATCGCCGAACTGCAGGAGTCCCTGGCCCTGCCCGCAGGCGTCTCGGCCCGGGCCAACCCCAAGAGCTCCACCGGCCGTCTGGATGTCTTCGTGCGCCTGCTCACCGACCACCAGCCGGCCTTCGACGACGTGGCCGACGGCTACCGGGGCCCGGCCTTCATCGAGATCGCCCCCCAGACCTTCTCCGTCCTGGTGCGCACGGGCACCCGGCTGAACCACCTGCGCCTCAAGCGGGGCGAGCCGCCGCGCCTGGCCACGGTCAGCGTCGGGGTCGACCTGGAGAGCGAGGCCGTCGCCGGCTTTCGCGCCCGCCGCCACGCGGGCGTCGTCGACATGGACCGGGTCGGCGGCCACGATCCCCGGGACTTCTGGGAGCCGCTCACGCCCCGCCGCGGCGAACTGCTGCTGGACCCCGGCGAGTTCTACATCCTGGCCTCGCGCGAGGCGGTGGAGATCCCCGTCCTGCAGGCGGCGGAGATGACCCCCATCGACCCCTCGGTGGGCGAGTTCCGGGTGCACTACGCGGGCTTCTTCGATCCGGGCTTCGGCGCCGCCGAGGCGGGGGCGTCAGGGTCACGCGGCGTGCTGGAGGTGCGCAGCCACGAGACGCCCTTCCTGCTCGAGCACGGCCAGACCGTCGCGCGGCTGGTCTTCGAGCCCCTGACCGAGCGGCCCTCGCGCCTGTACGGCGAGGGCGGCGGCCACTACCAGAAGCAGGGCCTCAAGCTGTCCAAGCACTTCCGGCCCTGGAGCTAGGCTCCAGGTCGAAGGGCTCAGAGCCGATCCCGCACGGGCAGCTTCATGGCCGAGAACCGGTCGTCCAGGTGCTCGATCTCCAGGAAGCCGGAGGAGGCGCCAAAGGGCTTGTAGATCGAGAAGGTCTTGGCGATCCCCAGGGTGGCGGCGCTCTCCAGGGGCGAGACGAAGCTGCAGTCGCGGTCCAGCCAATGGGGCTGGCTCATCCAGTAGGACAGCTGGTCGCGGGTGAGGGCGTAGAAGCCCGAGTGCGGGTTGCGCGCCCGCTGGAAGACACCGGCCCGGCCAAAGGGCGAGCCGTAGAGCGTGTCCTCGTCCGTGACGTGGGACTTCATGGTCGCCGCCAGCGCCGGGGCCAGGTCGCCATCGATGTAGGTCTTGGGCGCATGCCCGCGGGGGTTCAGCTCCACCCGGTTGGGCATGAGCACCCGGCGCGGGCCGAAGGTGCGGTTGAACCAGGCCAGCTTGTCGACGAAGGCCGGGTCATTGATCTTCAGGTCGTCCTCGCTGAAGACGAACAGGTCGTAGAGGTTGCGCCAGCCGGCGAACAGGCCCTGGGCGGTGAAGCCCAGCATGCGCGGATCCTCGAGGTTGTGCTTGGCCACCCGCACGCCCATGGCCGTGCAGAACTCCGGCGTCATGAGGTGTTTCTCGCCGGTGGTGGTGACCACGATGTCCACCGTGTCCTCGGACCGGGGTCCCATGTGGAAGGAGCGGGAGCCGACGTCGAGCATCGCGCTCGGGCCGAAGTGCGCCCGCCAGCTGCGGATGGCGCCCTCCACCGCCGCCTTGCGGTCGGCCTCGCGGCTCCCGTCCGTCGAGGCGTGCCGCGGCTTGGCCTCGGCGGCGAAGTAGTGAGCGAAGATGACCAGGATGCGCATGGGACCCGCCGTCGTATGTCTCCTGCTTCCTACAGGCCCCCGCGCCCGGGGGAAAGGCGCGGCCTTGAGCCCGGCCGCCGCCGCCTGTAAGGATGCGGCCAGCGCGGGCGTAGTTCAGAGGTAGAACGCAAGCTTCCCAAGCTTGATGTCGGGGGTTCGATTCCCCCCGCCCGCTCCAGTCCCTTCCCGCAGCGGAAGTCCCGCAGGTCCGGCGCCTTGCGGTCGGCTCAGGGCGCGGCCGCCCGCACTGCCTTCAGAGTGTCCGCCCAGGAGACCAGCTTGAAGTTCTGGGCGTCAGGGGCGTTGTCGCCATCCTGGGCCACGAACAGTCCGTCGGGATAGGTGCGACCAAAACGACCCAGGGCGAGGGCGATGCCGTCGGTCTCCTCGGTGGCGCCGATGGGTCCGCCGGCGATCCGGAACCGGCCGGCGGGCGCGAGGTCCGGCAGGCGGTAGAGGGCGTAGGCGTTGTCGCCCTGGCTGGAGACCACCAGCCAGCCGCCGGTCCGGCCTTCCGGCGCCAGGGCCAGGCCCTCGACGTCCGGGACCAGCTGCGCGCCGTCGGCGCGGATCGCCAGGCGGCCCTCCGACGGGGCGTCGGACCGGGCGTCGAAC
>CAIMLY010000027.1 GCA_903842425.1 uncultured Alphaproteobacteria bacterium
GTCTGACCCCGGGCGCGGATGTCGAAGGGCAGGCGCTCGAGGGGCCCCACGGCCTTGAGCCTGGCCTCCGTCACCGAGAGTGTCTCGCCCGGCGCCAGGGCGTTACGCGCCGACAGGTTGGCGTCGAGCCAAAGGCCCTGGCCGCGCCGGTCCTCCAGGCGGACCGTTCCGGTGACCGTTCCCTCCGCCAGGAAGGCGCCACGGGCCACGTCCAGGGACAGGTCCGCCCGGGAGGCGCCGCCGCCGGCCAGCGAGGCGTCACCCCGAACCTGGAGCCCCCCCGCATCGACACGGATCTCGCTGAGGTTCACGGCGCCGCTGGGGAAGGCGAACCGGGCCCCGGCCGACGCCGGTCCGTAGGGGCTGGCCGCCCGCAACTCGGCGCCGCCGCCCGCCCGGGACCAGTCCAGCGACAGACGGGCGCCGGTCAGTCGCAGGCCCGGGAGGTCAATCGCGTCGAAGTCTGCACCCATGTTCACCTGGGGGTCAGCCAGGCGACCGCCGATGCGTCCGGTCCCGGACGCCTTGCCCGCCACCTCCACGGGACCCGCGGCGAAAGGACCCGCCGCCGACCAGTCGAAGCCGACATCCAGCGCCCCGGATGCGAGAGCCGCGCCGCGCGCCGCCGCCTTCACCGCAGCGCCCTGGAGCTCAAGCCGCTCAAATCGAATGTCGCCGCCCTTCAGGACGAGGCGGGCGTCGAGGGCCGGCCGGAGGCCCAGGAGACGATCCGCCTCTACCCGCCCGGTGCGCAGGTTCTCACCCCGGGCCGTGACCGACACCTCCCAGGGTGCGGTCCCCCCGGAGGCCCGCGCGCTCCAACGACCCGAAAGGCCGCCAGACGCGCCAGGGAGCGCAGCCTCCAGACGGCTGACCGAGGCGTTCCCGTTGAAGGCAAGGCCGCCCAGGAGGCTGCGAGACCCGGATCCGTTGACCCTGAATCCGGCTCCGGAGGCCTTCAGGTCCTCGATCAGCAGGGCGCCGTCCGCCAGCCGCGCCGCCTTCAGGTCCAGGACCGGCGAAGGGCCCAGGAGGGCGAAGGGAAGCCCCTCCCCGCGTCCGCCCGTGCTGCGCGCCTGCACCTCCAGGTCCAGGCGCCCCTTACGGGACTCCAGGCGAACAGGGCCGCTGGCGCTGGCCAGCTGGTAGCCTGCCGCGCGGATCGCCTCGACCCGGGCGTCGCCGCCGAAGGTCCAGGCTTCGAGGTCCCCATTCAGACGTCCCGATACGCGAACGGCGCCCGCCTCAGGAACGCCCGCCAGGCGGGTCAGCGAGGGTGCGGTCAGGAGGATGTCCAGCCCGTCGCCCGCCAGCCGCCTCTCTCCCAGGTCGACAGGGCCCTTCAGGGACGCCTTGGCCGCATCCGTGACGAGATCGAGGTTGATGTCCTGAAGACCCCGGCGACCGGGCTGGCCGCGGGCCACGCCGGCGATCCTCAGGGTCGACCCCAGCCGTTCGGCGAGAGGCCGGGTGAAGGACGAGGCGGACAGGTCGACCAGGCCCGAAAGCTTTCCGCCCTCCGGTGTCCAGCCGCCTTCGACCCGGACCGGGCGCAGGGCTCCGGACCGAAGGTCTGCCCGGAGCTGGCCGTTCTCGACACGACCATCCGCAGAGAGGGACAGGCTGAAGGGCTTGTCGGCCGGCAGTCCCGCGGCTCCGGCCAGCGCGCCGCCCCCGGCTTCCAGCGCCTCGGCCCGCACCTTCAGGGGCCGGTCGTCCGAAAGCTCAAGCTCAAGGTCGAGGTGATCCCCGGCCCTCAGGAGGCTGTCCGCGTCCAGGCGCGCGGAGTATCCGCCGTCAGCCCGGCGGGCCTGGAGCGCGCCGCGAACCCGGAAACGGCCCTCGCGCACGCTGAACTCCGGCGCGGTCTCGATGACAGCGTCCAGTTTCGCCAGGGTGACGGTCACGGGAAGCGGCCGGGGAGGCTGGGGCGGTCCCAGGACCGGTCTGCGCAGGACCCGGACCCGCCCGGCCGAGGCGCTCTCGATCCTGGCTTCCCGCCCGGCGAGGCGAAGGGGCCGCCAGTCCAGGCGGAGTGCCTGCGCCTCGAGCCACACCCCTTTTTCGTCGCGGATGGCCAGGCGGCGCACCGTGAAGTCGCCCAGGGGATCCCCGGCCAGACCCTGGACTTCGAGGGTCCCCAGGCGACCCGCAGGAAGGCCGTCCCCGAGGGATTCGATAAGGGCGAGCCCTCTGGGCGAGCGCAGGAGGAAGGGGCTCGCCAGGGCCAGTCCCAAGACAAGCGCCGCCACCCCGACAAGGGCGAGGAACCCGATGCGAAGGCCCGTCCGACGCCGAGCCGGCGCAGCGGGCGGGATCTCCGGCTGCGGGGTCAAAAGCTCTGCCCGATGCTGATGTAGACCTGGTAGGACGGGTCATCGGCGCGCCGGTTCAGCGGTACGGCGAGGTCGAACCGCAGGGGTCCGAACCCAAGGTCGTACCGGACTCCAAGGCCAACCCCGACGTCCAGTTCGTCGAACCCCGGCGCCTGGGAGAGCCCGACGGCCCCGGCGTCCACGAAGGCGACCAGGCCCCACTGCTGGGTAAGGCTGTGTCGCACCTCGCCCGAGACCTCCAGGAGGGACAGGCCGCCCCGCGGGGTATTGTCCTGCAGGTGGGGCCCGATCCCCTGGTAGACATAGCCGCGGACCGACCCGCCGCCGCCGGCGTAAAAGCGCCGCGACGCCGGGACCCCGGAAAGAGTACCCCCGAGGATCGATCCCGTCTTCGCCCGGGCGGCGAGGACGGTCCGCCTGTCGCCGCCGAGGGGCAGGTAGGCGGAACCCTGCACCGTGGCCTTCACATAGCTCAGGGTAACCGTCCCGGTCAGCACGGTCGGTTCGGCCCGGACGTCGACACGCCAACCCGACCTCGGGTCCAGGACGTCATCGGTCTGGTCCAGCGCCAGGGCGCCGAGAAGCGAGGCGATCACCTGGTCCCGCTCGATCAGCGCGGCCATCGGCTCGGCGGACGTCTCCCGGGTCTGGGTGTACTCCAGCGCCGCGCCGGCGGTGAGGAATGCGACATCCGATCGCTTGCGCTCGATGTCGACGCGGACCTCCAGGCCGGCTTCGTCGTAGGCGGAAGTCTCGCGGTTGAAAGCCGCCGCGTAGCCCGTCAGGGACTGCCTGAGCCGCCGCCAGTGCGGCAGCGTGACCTGGGCGCCCAGGCGACTGTCGATGGTCGACGCCCTCGCGAACAGGGCGCTGGTGTCCGCATAGCCGAAGCGGTTGAAGTGGGTCCAGCGCACGTCGGCGCCGAGA
>CAIMLY010000028.1 GCA_903842425.1 uncultured Alphaproteobacteria bacterium
CGGTCGGGAAAGACCTCGGCCTGGTGCGGCAGGTTGGCCCCGCCGGAGTCCACCAGGTAGACGCAGGGCAGGTTGTTCTGCTCGGCGATCTCCTGGGCCCGCAGGTGCTTCTTCACGGTGATGGGGAAGTAGGCGCCGCCCTTCACCGTGGCGTCGTTGGCCAGGATCATCACCTCCCGGCCGCTGACCCGGCCGATCCCGGCGATCAGGCCCGAGGCCGGCGCCTCGTCGTCGTAGAGGCCGAAGGCCGCCAGGGCGCCGATCTCCAGGAAGGGGGCGCCGGGGTCCAGCAGCCCCTCCACCCGGTCCCGGGGCAGGAGCTTGCCGCGGGCCTCGTGCCGTCGCCGGCTGTCCTCGGGCCCGCCGAGGGCCGCGGTGGCGGCGCGATCCCGGAGCTGGGCGGCGAGGGCTCGGTTGACCTCCGCATTGGCGCGGAAGGCCGCCGAGGCCGGATCGAGGGCGGACTTCAGGACGGGCATGGGCAAGGCATAGCCGGGGCCCGGGCCGGCGGCTAGTCCGTGCAGACCCCAGTCCGTGGACGGGATTTCCCCTTGTCACCGAACCGGGGATATCATGGCGCCGTGCAGATCCCGACCGAGACCGCCCTCGCCCGGCTCTTCGAGACCGCCCGCCAGAGCGGGACGGCGCGCTGGTGGTGCCTGCCCGGAGGCCTGGACCTGTTCCGGCCCGGCGAACCGGCGGACGAGCTGCACCTGCTCCGGGCCGGACGGCTGGGGGCCTTCCGGGTCGAGGGGGACGACGAGCCCCGCTTCCTCGGCATGGTCCGCCCCGGCGAACCGGCGGGGGAGATGAGCCTGATCACGGGCGCCGTCCATTCCGGCCGCCTGACCGCACTGCGGGATTCCGAGGTCCTGTCCCTGGACCGGGAGGCCTTCTTCGCCGCCTGCGAGACCGACCCGGACATCATGACCGACCTGGCCCGCCTGATGGTCGGCCGCGCCCGGGACGCCGGCCGCACCACGGCCCTGGTGGAGCCCACCGTGTTCGGCTTCGTCGCCCAGGGGCCCATCGAAGACCTGCGGGGCCTCATCGAGCGCCTGGCGGACGGCATCCGGGCCGCCGGCTTCTCTGTCGCCGTGGCCGGCTCCGAGGCCGAGGACCAGGACACTTCGTGGTTCTCGAACCTGGAACACTCCGTCGACTACGCCCTCTATGTCGCAGGCCTCGGCGAGGCGGGCTGGGCCGCCAAGATCGCCCGCCAGGTGGATCGGCTTTTCCGGGTGGGGCGGGGGGACTATCCGCCGCCGCCCGGCGTCGCAGCCCGCTCCCCCGCCGCCCTGGGCGCAGGCGCGGAGCTGGTCCTGGTCCAGCCCGCGGGCATCCGCCGGCCGCGCGGCGCCGAGGCCTGGATGACGGCGACGGGCGCGGCGGGCCTGACCCACCTCCGGCAGGGCGACCCCGGGGACTTGGCGCGCCTGGTGCGTCGCCTGACGGGCCGGGCGGTGGGCCTGGTCCTCTCCGGCGGTGGGGCCCGGGCCTACGCCCACATCGGCGTCATCCGCGCCCTGGTCGAGCGCGGCGTACCCATCGACCATGTGGGCGGCGCCTCCATGGGGGCGGTGATCGCCGCCGGCCTGGCCCTCGGCTGGGACCTGGACGAGCTGGACCAGCGCATCCGCAGGGCCTTCGTCGCCTCCAGCCCCCTCGACGACATCGCCTTTCCCATGCTGGCCATGACCCGGGGCGAGAAGGTCGCCCGCCGGCTCGAGGAGCATTTCGGCGACGTGCAGTTCGCTGACCTCTGGCGCCCCTGCTTCTGCGTCTCCTCCAACCTGACCACGGGGGCCCACCAGGTGCATCGCCGGGGGAGCGTCCGCGCCGCCCTGCGCGCCTCCATTTCCCTCCCCGGCCTGCTGCCGCCCGCCCTGCAGGGCCAGAACGTCCTGGTGGACGGCGCGGTGCTCAAGAACCTGCCCGTGGATGTGATGCGCGGCGGCCTCTCCGGTCCCATCATCGGGGTTGATGTCAGCCGGGGCCTGTCCATCACCGCCGCCGACATCGTCCGGCCGCGGTCCCTGCTGCGCTGGGTCCTGTCTGGCCAGTGGCGCAAGGGCCCGCCCATCGTCTCCCTGTTGATCCGGGCCGCCACGGTCTCTTCGGGCCGGGACATGGCCGCCGCGCGGGAGGGGGCCGACGTCCTGATCCTGCCCGAACTGACCGGGGTGGAGATCCGCGACTGGAGCGCCTACGACCCCGCCGTGGCCGCCGGCCACGCTGCGGCCCTCGCCGCCCTCGACCGGATCACCGGACCCCTGGAGGACCTGCGCCGCCGCCCTGCGAAGTCCCCCGCCGGATCACCCTGACGCGACGCGGCCCGTCTTGTCAGGACGGGCGAAGCAGGCGCAGGCTGGCCACCTTGGCCAACCATTGAAAGGAGGTGATCCAGTGTCTCATTGTCTTCATCCGCATGCGGAAACCGTGACCTGGACCTCCGTCGGAGAGGCGCGCGCCTAGGCGACGGGTTGCGGGACCGCAGGGCGGTCCGACAATGGAGGGGCCGTTCCGGCGACGGGGCGGCCCCTCATCCTTTCCGGGAAGGCCTCAGGCCCCGATCAGCTCGCGGCCGATCAGGTAGCGGCGGATCTCGTTGGTGCCGGCGCCGATGTCGTAGAGCTTGGCGTCGCGCAGCAGGCGCTCGGCGGGGAAGTCCCGGGTGTAGCCCGCGCCGCCCAGGGCCTGGATAGCCTCCAGCGACACCTTTACGGCGTTCTCCGAGGCCAGGAGGATGGCGCCTGCGGCGTCATGGCGGGTGGCGAGGCCCGCGTCGCAGGCCCGCGCCACGGCGTAGACATAGGCCCGGGCCGAGTTCAGGGCGACGTACATGTCCGCCACCTTGGCCTGCATGAGCTGGAAGGCGCCGATGGCCTTTCCGAACTGTTTCCGCTCCCGCACATAGGGCAGGACCAGGTCCAGGGCCGCCTGCATGATGCCCAGGGGCCCGGCGGCCAGGACCGCCCGCTCATAGTCCAGGCCGCTCATCAGCACGCCGACGCCGCCATTCAGCGGTCCCATGACGTTTTCCTCAGACACCTCGCAGTCCTGGAAGACCAGCTCGGCGGTGTCCGAGCCGCGCATGCCCATCTTGTCGAGCTTGGGGCTGGTGGAGAACCCGGCCATGCCGCGCTCCACCAGGAAGGCGGTGATGCCCCGGGGGCCGGCGTCCGGCTCGGTGCGGGCATAGACCACCAGGACGTCGGCATGGGGGCCGTTGGTGATCCAGAACTTGGTCCCGTTGAGCACATAGCGGTCGCCCCGCCGCTCGGCCCGCAGGCGCATGGAGACGACGTCCGAACCCGACCCCGCCTCGCTCATGGCCAGGGCGCCGACGTGCCCGCCCGAGATCAGGCGGGGCAGGTGGCGGGCCTTCTGGGCCGGCGTCCCCCAGCGGCGGATCTGGTTCACGCAGAGGTTGGAATGGGCGCCGTAGGACAGGCCCACAGAGGCCGAGGCCCGGGAGATCTCCTCCATGGCCACCACGTGCTCCAGATAGCCCAGGCCCGCCCCGCCGTCCTCTGCCTCCACGGTGATTCCCAGCAGGCCGAGCGCCCCCATCTCCGGCCAGAGGTCCCGGGGGAAGGCGTTGTCGCGGTCGATGGAAGCGGCGCGCGGGGCGATGCGCTCGGCGGCGAAGCGGGCGACCGAGGCGCGCAGGGCGTCGGCGGTC
>CAIMLY010000029.1 GCA_903842425.1 uncultured Alphaproteobacteria bacterium
AGGAAGGTGTCGGCGGCGGTCGGTCAGGACGAGGCGTCAGCCCCGAAGTCGATCCTGGATGCCGAGGGCGGCGGCGAAAAACTCTGTCATTCCGGCCCCCCTTTCCTGTTGCTGAGAGCACAGGTTTGATGCCCCTGCGGAAACCTGGGGTCAACCCGCCGGCGGGCGGTCCTTTTCGACTGATGCGGCCCGGTCACAGTCTGTTAGAAGCGCAGGCATGCCTGAGACGCCGAAGTCCGAAATCCTTCCTGACGCCCGGCCCGACAACTGGGTCGACCGGTTCGCCCCGGAGGGCCTGAGACCCTGGCTGAAGCTGGGCCGGTTCGACCGCCCCACCGGGATCTGGCTGCTTATGCTCCCGGGCTGGCAGGGGGTCGCCCTGGCGACGTCCATGGCAGGCCGCTGGCCGGACCTGCTCCTGCTGGCCAAGATCTTCGCTGGAGCAGCCCTGATGCGGGCGGCGGGGTGCGCCTACAACGACATCGTCGACAGGGACCTGGATGCCAAGGTCGCGCGCACTGCGGGCCGTCCCGTGGCCTCGGGACGGATCTCCGTGCGGCAGGCCTGGGCCTTCCTGGTCGCCTGCAGCCTGGCGGCTGCGGCCATACTCTTTACCCTGCCGCCCCTGGCGATCGGGCTGGGGATCGCCTCCCTCGCGCTCGTGGCGGCCTATCCCTTCATGAAGCGGATCACCTGGTGGCCGCAGGCCTGGCTGGGCCTGACCTTCAACTGGGGGGCCCTGCTGGGATTCGCCGCGGCGGCCGGCCATCTGGGACCGCCCGCCTATCTCCTCTACGCGGCCGGCCTGTTCTGGACGCTCGGCTACGACACCATCTACGCCGTCCAGGACATGGAGGATGACGCCCTCGCGGGAATTCGATCCTCGGCCCGCAGGCTCGGGCGCTCGGCGCCCCGGGCCGTGCTGGGCTTCTACGTGCTGGCCTTCGTCCTGGTCCTGGCCTGCGCCTTCACAGCACGCCTCGGCCCCCTGTTCCTGCCCCTGGCCGCCGGCTATGGCCTGCACCTGTCCCGGCAGGCCGCAAGGCTGGACCTGGACGACCCGGCCGGCGCCCTCACCCTCTTCCGCTCCAACGCCCTTGCAGGCCTGGTCCTCTTCGCCGCCCTGGTCGCCGGTCAGTTCGGCCAGGGACTGTGGGGCGTCGGGGGCTTGTAGACCGGCCGGCGGGACCCGATAGTCTGTCGCCAACGCCAGGGAGGCAGACATGGCCGACGACGCCCTTCCGACGATCCTGCAGTTGACGCCTCTGGACGAGGACTACCGCCGCGACCCTGCGGCCGTCCTGGCGAAGCTGCGCAGCGCATGCCCCGTCCACCACGACGCCTTCAGCGGCGCCACCTTCGTGTCCCGCTATGCCGACGTCCGGGGCGTCGCCACAGACCTGACCCTCTGGCGCGACCCCCTGCTCGCCGACCCGGAGAGCCGGCGCCTCCAGCGCTTCGATCCGCCGGACCCGAGCCTGCCCCGGAGCGAGACCTCCAGCATCCTGACCCTGGACGACCCGGACCACGCGCGCATCCGCGGCCCCCTGTCCCGCGCCCTCTACGCCCGGGTGGCCCGCTTCCGGCCCGAGGTCGAGCGCATTGTCGACGAGGCCCTCGACCGCATCGGCGACCAGGCCGAGGTCGACCTGATGGACCTGTTCTGCGTGCCGATCCCCATCGACGTGATCGCGTCGATCCTGGGCGTGCCGCACGACCAGCTGGAAGCCTTCCGGGACTGGTCCGAGGGCCTGATCCAGGGGCTCAACCCCTTCCGCAATCCCGACCAGACCGCCCACATGGAGCGGTCCAGCCTGGCCCTGACCGCCTACTTCACCGAGGCCCTCTCCGACCGGCGCGCTCACCCCAGGGACGACCTGATCTCGGACATGGTCCGCCTCCAGGGCGAGGGAACGCCGATCAGCGACACCGAACTGCGCATCAACCTCACGGCCCTGCTGGTGGGCGGCAACCTGACCACCACCGACCTGATCGGTAACGGCGCGCGCCTCCTGATGCTGAACCCCACGGAAAAGGCCAAGCTGATGGCTGACCCGGGCCTGGCCTCCGCCCTGGTTGAGGAAGTCCTGCGCTTTGACCCACCGGTCGACGCCACCTCGAGGATCGCCTCCCGGGACCTCGAGATCAGCGGCTGCCCGATCGCCAAGACCCGCAGCGTCAACCTGCTCCTGAGGGGCGCCAACCGCGACCCGGAGGCCTTCGAGGACCCGGACGCGTTCAACATCACACGGAAGAAGGTCCCGCACATGTCCTTCGGCGGCGGCGCCCATATCTGCATCGGCGCGCCCCTCGCCCGGCTGGAGGCCCAGGTCGCCCTGCCGCGCCTCTTCGCCCGCTATCCGGACCTGGCCCTCGCGGACCCGGCCGCCGAGCCCGCCTGGCGCAAGCTGCCCTTCTTCCGGGGGCTGGAGACGCTGGTCGTCAGGACCGGGGCCTGATTTTGGCCAAGAAATCTGCTATTCGCCGTTAAACACGCTCAATCAAGACCTCAGACCCACAACGGAAAAAGGAAAAAGCCATGCGCAAGGTTCTCGCCCTCGCGGCCTGCCTGCTCGGCGCCGCCGCCCTCACCGCCTGCACCACCGTCGACGCCACGACCGGCGAGACGGTCAAGAGCAACACGAAGACCGGCGCCCTGACCGGCGCCCTGGCCGGCGCCGCCCTCGGCTACCTGACCAACACCAACAACAGCGACCAGGGCCGGAAGAACGCCATGATCGGCGCCGGCATCGGCGCCCTCGCCGGCACCGCGGTCGGCAACTACATGGACAAGCAGCAGGCCGAGCTTCGCCGCGAGCTGGCGGGCACCGGCGTCAACGTCGAGCGGCAGGGCGAGAACATCGTGCTCCAGATGCCCGGCGACGTGACCTTCGACACCAACCGCTCCGAGATCAAGCCGCAGTTCTACACCGTGCTGAACGACGTGGCCGGCACCCTGAACAAGTACCCGCAGACCACGGTTGACGTGATCGGCCACGCCGACTCCACCGGCTCTGCCGAGCTGAACCAGGGCCTGTCCGAGCGCCGGGCGGGATCGGTCGCCGAATACCTCGTCACCGCGGGCGGCGTCATGCGCGAGCGGCTGGCCGTCGCCGGCAAGGGCTCGAGCGCGCCCATCGCCGACAACGCCACCCCCGATGGCCGGGCCAAGAACCGCCGGGTCGAGATCGTCCTGAAGCCGATCACCAGCTGATCCGGACCGGCGATCCGTGCCCGCCGCCGCCCGCGTAGATCCCAAGGCCTATTTCAGTCCTGCGGAATGGGCGACCCTCGCCCGCCGCTCCCGCTGGAAGGGGCTGGCCCTCCTGGCCCACGCCTGGGGGGTGATCTTCGCGGCGGCGGCCATGGCCGTGGTCTGGCCCCTGACCCTGCCCCTCGCCGTGGTGATCATCGGCGGGCGGCAGCTGGGGCTGTCGATCCTGATGCACGACGCCGCCCATGGCGCCCTTCATCCCGACCCGAAGGTCAACGACCTGGCCGGCGAGTGGCTGACGGGCGGAGGGCTGGTCCGCTACCGGACCTACCATCTCGGCCACCACAGGTACGCCCAGCAGGACGAGGACCCGGACATCGGCCTCTCGGCGCCCTTCCCCATCACCCGCACCTCCCTGCGGCGGAAGATGCTGCGGGACCTGACCGGCCGGACCTTCTTCAAGCAGAGGTTCGGCGACCTGGTCCGTCGCCTCGAGGCGCGGGCGCCCGGCCAGTCCCTCCTGCCCATCCTGGCCGAGGAGGTCCGTCGCAAGCGCCGCTGGCTTCTGGGGGGCGTGGTCATCACCCTCATCGGCGGCGCCTTCGGGGTCTGGTGGGCCTGGCCCGTCTTCTGGGTCCTGCCCCAGGCGACCTGGTTCCCGGTCATCACCCGGCTGCGCAACATCGCCGAGCACGCCTGCATCGCCCGGGGCGAACCTGACCCCCTGCGGCAGGCGCGCACGACCCGCGCCGGCTGGCTCGCCCGCGCCGTGCTCGCCCCCTACTGGGTGAACTACCACTGCGAGCACCACATGTTCATGCACCTGCCCTGCTACAAGCTGCCCCGGGCGCACCGCCTGCTGGCCGGCAAGGGCGTGCTGGGCGCCATGCTCCATGAGCCCGGCGGCTACCGCGTGGTGCTGGCCCGCGCGACCTCACGGCCCGAGACCTCCGCCGCGACCGCCGCGGCGGTCCCATGATCGGCGCCGACCCCGGGAGCCGTCGCGCCTTCATCCTGGCGAACACCCGCCTCCAGTCCCCGCCCCATACGCCTGAACTGTCGCTGCACCTCGCCGATGAGATCACCCCCATCTGGCGGATGACCGAGGAGGCCCTGGAAGAAATCGGCCTGCCGCCGCCCTTCTGGGCCTTCGCCTGGGCGGGAGGCCAGGCCCTGGCCCGCTATATCCTCGACGCCCCGCAGACGGTCGCCGGCCTGCGGGTGATCGACTTCGCCTCCGGATCGGGAATCGTCGGGGTGGCGGCCGCCCGGGCCGGTGCTCACAGCGTCCTGGCGGCGGACATCGACGGCTTCTGCGGCGCGGCCCTCGCCCTGAACGCCGAGGCCAACGGCGTCACAGTAGACTTCACCGACCGGGACCTGCTGGACCTTCCCCCGCCCGACGTCGACGTCCTCCTGGCGGGGGACATCTGCTACGAGAAGCCGCTGGCGGCGAGGGTCATGGCCTGGCTCGAGGCGGGCGCCCGGCGCGGCGCCCGGGTGCTGGTCGGCGACCCGGGGCGATCCTACTTCCCCCGCGAGGGCCTGGTCCGGCTGGCCGAGTACCAGGTGCCGACGACCCGTGAGCTCGAGGACATGGAGGTCAAGCGGACGGCGGTCTGGACATTCCCGCCCGGCTGATCCAGTGTGAACATAAAAGGAACAGACTGAAGGACGCGCCCCCATGACCCTCCTGTACCCGGACCCGGACGTGCGCTGGGGGCGGCGCACCCCGGAATGCCACCCGCCGTCGCCCTTGCCCCGGCTGGGCGCCCTCGTCGCCGCGGCGACCCTCGCCCTAGCAGGGACCGCGACCGCAGCCGAACCGCCCAAGCTGTCCGTGTTCTCCGAGCCGCCGCCGGCGGCCGTCATCGACCGGCGGCTGGAGCCGGACAGGCCCAGCCAGACCCTTGGTCTGGCGATGATTTCGTCGTCGATCCGGCATGGTTCGCCCTACGCCCTGGTGCTGTGGGGACGGAAATGCGCGCCGGACAGCCTGGCGTCCTGGGACGAAGCCAACGACGCGTTCGAGAAGACCGAGGTGGATGACCGGATTTTCCACGAGACCCTGTCCGGACTCGGCTTCCGGGTGGCTGGGGATCCCACAGACCTCTTCAGGGACGCAGAGGCCCCGGCGGGCGACCTCCAGGTCGGCGGCCTGATTACCGACTACAGCTTCTCGGCCTGTGGCGGCTTCATGCCGGGCGAGCAAAAGCTGGACCTGGAAACGGCCATCGGCAACGGAGTGGGGCAGATGACCGTGGAGTGGCAGATCCACGTCCCGGCCCTCTCACGGACCATCGCCCGGATCCGCACCACGGTCAGGGTGGAGACCCCCAGACCGGTGATCAACGCCCCCGAGGCGATCTACCAGGCCCTGCTGCGGGACAGCCTGCGCGCCCTGGCGGCCGATGACGGCTTCCGGACGGCGGTCACGACGCCCATCCGCGCGGCCTCGGGCCTCGTGGAGCCGCCCAGGGGCGAACCCCTCCGGCTCGCGCCGGCCCGGACGCCGGCCAGCGTTCCCGACGCCCACCGGGCGGTGGCGGCGGTGATGACCGGCGCCAGCCTGGGCACCGCCTTCCTGGTCTCTGAACAGGGGTACCTGCTGACCAACCGGCACGTGGTCGGCTCCACCCGCCTCCTCAAGCTGCGCTGGTCCGATGGGTCGGAGAGCATTGGCGAAGTCATCCGCTCGGACGCCGGCCGCGACGTGGCCCTGATCCGCACCGACCCCCGGCCGGGGCCCGTGCTGCGGCTGCGGAGCGAGCCGGTGCGCCAGGGCGAGACCGTCTTCGCCATCGGAACCCCCATGGAGACTCGGCTCCAGGGCACACTGACCCGCGGCGTGATCTCGGCCAGCCGGACCCTGGCGGGGTACCGGTTCATCCAGAGTGACGCGGCGGTGAATCCCGGCAACAGCGGCGGCCCCCTCCTCGATGAGTCCGGCCGGGTCGTGGCCATGACGGTGTCGCGGTACGCCTCGGAGTCGTCCGACGGCATCCAGGGCCTGAACTTCTTCATTCCCATAGAGGACGCCCTCAGCTTTCTGGCGCTGACCCTCGAGCCGCGGTAGTCGTCAGGGGACGACGCCGGGCCGCGCCTCCGGCGCACAGACCCGGAGCCCGGCCCATGCTGAGACGCACCTTCCTCGCCACCCTACCCGGCCTGGCTGCGGCTGGCGGCGCCATCGCCCAGAGCCGCGAGGCCAACCCGAACCGGAACCGGCCTGATATCGGTCCGGGCGACCGTATCGATGGCGCCACCTTCGCCAGCCGGAGCGCAGCCTGGGGGGTCCATGGGGCCGCGGCGACCGCCCACCCCCTCGCCACCCAGACGGCCATCGAGATCCTCCGTAAGGGCGGCTCCGCCGTGGATGCGGCCATCGCGGCCAACGCCGTACTGGGTTTCGTAGAGCCGATCGCCTGCGGGATCGGGGGTGACGCCTTCGCCATGCTCTGGGACCCGAGGACCCGGCGGGTCGAGGGCCTCAACGGATCTGGACGCAGCCCCAGGGCCCTGAGCCTGGAGACCGTGCGCGCGCGCTCACGGAAGGGCCTGATCCCGTCCTTCGGCGCCATCTCGGTCAGCGTTCCGGGGGCCGTGGACGCCTGGTGGACCCTGCACCAGCGGTACGGAAAGCTCCCCTGGAAGGACCTGCTGGCCCCCGCGGCGACCCTGGCCCGCGAAGGCGCCCCGGTCAGCCAGAACGTCGCCTACTACCTGGCCCGCTCCCTGCGGGGCTTCACCCGTCCCGGGTCGGGGATCGAGGAGGTCGAGAACTTCCGGCGCACCTGGGCGCCAGGAGGGCGCGCACCCCAGGAGGGCGAGGTCTTCGCCAACCCCGACCTGGCGCGGACCTACGACCTGATCGCCGCCGGTGGCCGCGAGGCCTTCTACGAAGGCGAGATCGCCGAGCGGATCGAGCGCTACTTCAAGCGGATCGGCGGCTGGATGACCCGGGCGGACCTGTCCGCGCATCGCGCGCGGTGGGATCCCCCCAGCAGGACCCTTTACCGGGGGGTCGAGGTCTACGGCCTCTCCCCCAACAGCCAGGGCCTGTCGACCCTGCAGATCCTCAACATGATGGAGACCTTCGACATCGCCGGCATGGGGTTCCAGTCCACGGCCGCCATCCATCACGGGGTCGAGGCCAAGCGACTGGCCTTCGAGGACCGGGCCCGGTACTTCGCCGACCCCGACTTCGCGCGGATCCCCACGGAATGGCTCCTGTCCATGGACTACGCCCGGGAGCGGGCGCGGCGCATCCGGCCTGACGCCATCCTCTCCGACCTGCGCCCGGGCCAGGCGCCCTCCCGGGGCGACACCACCTATTTCTGCACCGCGGACGCCGACGGCATGATGGTCTCGTTCATCCAGTCCAACTACCGGGGCATGGGGTCCGGACTGGCGCCCGACGGCCTGGGTTTCATGTTCCAGAACCGCGGCGAGCTCTTCGCCCTGCAGGATGGCCACCCCAACCTCTACGCCCCGGGCAAGAGGCCCTTCCAGACGATCATTCCCGGCTTTGCGGTCCGCGGCGGCGACCCCTGGCTGGCCTTCGGCGTCATGGGCGGGGACATGCAGCCCCAGGGGCAGGCCCAGGTCCTCTCCAACATGGTCGACTTCGGCCTCGGCGTTCAGGAGGCGGGCGACGCGCCCCGCTGGCATCATGAGGGCTCGCCCGAGCCGACCGCCGAGCCGGCCCGTCCGGGCCCGGGCCTCCTGAGGCTGGAAACCGGCGTGCCGGCGGCGACCCGCGCGGGCCTCACCGCCCTGGGCTGGCCGATCGGTGAGAGTGACGGCGGCTTCGGCGGCTACCAGGCCATCCAGCGCTGGCCCGGCCGGTACGCGGCCGCCACCGAGATGCGCAAGGACGGGGTCGCCCTGGCCTGGTGAGGGCGACGGCGAGCCCAGGCCGGCTAGAAATCGTCTTCCATCAGCGAGCGGAACTGCTCGAAGATCTCGGCCGCCCGGGCCTCGCCCGTGGGCGGAGGACCGGCGGCGGCTTCCGGCTCAGGACCGGTGTCCGGGCCGGAGACCGGGCGGGCGTCCGGCCCTGCGCCCCCACCGGTCAGCCGGGCCATGATGAGGCCGTTCTGGACAAGCAGCAGGGGTTCGCCGTCGGCAAGGCCGGCGAGGATCTGGGCCGCCCGGGGGGGAAGGTCTTCGAGGTCGATCTGCTTCATCACCGTGCACTCTAGTCCGGCTCGGCCGCTCGGCAAGACGACAGGTCGGCAGGCGCCGCCACCGCCCGGCGGGCCCCGCCGCGCTTCGGACATGGACGCGGAGGCGGGAAGAGGCGACAATCACCGCCGGTGAACCCGGAGGCGACGTTCATGGACCCGATCCCCGCCGGCCACGCCCTGGCCCTCTGGAGCGCCCTGCACCTCCTCCTGCTGCTGGGCCTGTCCCTTCTCGTGGTGCGTCAGCGGCGCCTTCATGGCGTGGCCCTGGGCGATGGCGGCGTGCCGGAGCTGGCCTGCGCCATCCGCGCCTTCGGCAACGCCACGGAGTACATTCCCATGGGGCTGGTCGGCCTTGCGGCCCTGACCCTGGCGGGCGCACCGGCCCTGGCGGTGCATCCAGCGGGCCTGGTCCTTTTCGGTGGTCGCCTTGCGCACGCCATCGGTCTGTCCCGGTCCGGCGAGGCCTCGCCCCTGCGGGCGGCGGGCGTGGCGGCGACCTGGGGGGCCTACATCTACCTGGCCGTGGCCCTGCTCTTCTACGCCCTCCCCTGAGGCGCTTGCCCCGGCGGCGCCGGGCGGCCATATGGCGGGAATGAGCATCGAACTGTCCGCAGACCTCGTCGCCGCCGCCCTCCGGGCCGGGGCGGACGCCGCAGAGGCCATTGACGCCGAGCACCAGGCCCTCTCGGTCAATGTCCGGCATGGCGGCCTCGAGGAGGTCGAACGCGAGGAAGCCCGGGACCTCAGCCTGCGGGTCTTCGTCGGCAAGCGCCACGCCACCGTGTCCGGCTCGGACATCTCCGCCGACGGCCGCGCGCGCCTGGTGGAGCGGGCGGTGGCCATGGCCCGGCTGGCGCCTGAGGATCCCTGGTCCGGCCTCGTCGAGGCCGGGGCGCTGGCCAGCGGCCCTCATCCGGTCCTCGACCTTTTCGATCCCGCCGATCCCGACCCCGAGACCCTGGAGGCCCTGGCCCGGGAGGCCGAGGCGGCCGCCCTCGACATGCCGCGCATCGCCAATTCCGAAGGAGGCTCGGCCTCGTCCTCGCGCTCGGCCTGGCGCCTGGCCACCTCGAACGGCTTCTTCGGCGAGCACCGGGCGACAGGCTTCCACGTCGGCGCCGCGGTCATCGCCGGCGAGGGCGAAGGCATGGAGAGCGGCTACGACGGCCTGTCCCGCCGCTGGTTCTCGGACCTGCCATCGCCGGAAGAGGTCGGCCGCGAGGCCGCCCGCCGGGCGGCGTCGCGACTGGGCGCCCGCAAGATCGCGTCGACCACGGCCCCGGTGATCTTCGAGAACCGGATCGCCACCGCCCTGATCGGCCCCTTCCTGGGGGCCATCAGCGGCCCCTCGGTGGCCCGCGGCGTCTCCTTCCTCAAGGATCGCCTGGGTGAGGCGGTCTTCGCCCCCGGGGTGACCCTCATCGACGATCCCCACCGGCCCCGGGGACTGGGATCCTCCCCGTTCGATGACGAAGGCGCCCTGAACCGCCGCACCGCCCTGGTGGACAAGGGCGTCCTCACCACCTGGCTGCACAACGCCGCCTCGGCGCGCCAGCTTGGCATGGCCCTGACGGGACACGCGTCGCGGGGGTCGGCCGGACCCGCCGGCGTGGGGACGTCAAACCTGACCCTCCAGCCCGGCCAGCGCGACCTCGCCGGCCTGATGGCCGAGGCTGGCGCAGGCCTCCTGGTGACCTCCATGTTCGGTCCATCCCTGAACGCCAACACCGGCGACTGGTCCGTCGGCTGCTCGGGCTTCTGGTTCGAGCATGGCGAGATCGCCTACCCGGTCTCGGAGATCACCGTCGCCGGATCCCTTCCGGACATCTACGCCCGCCTGGTCCCGGGATCTGACCTGGAGCCGCGCGGCTCGGCCAAGTCCCCTTCCCTGCTGGTGGACCGGCTCGCCATCGCCGGCAAGTAGGACCCTGGACGAAGGAAAACCGGGGAGGGTCCATGGATCCTTAACCCCTGCAGGCCTATCGCCCCGGGAAAGATCAGGATTCCGGGAGTTGCACGCATGCCCCATCGCCAGCTGCTTCACCTCGTCATCGGCGGCGAACTCGTCGATGTCGATACCGTAGAGTTCAGGGACCTCTCCAGGGTGGACCTGGTGGGCGCCTACGCCAGCTACCAGGAAGCCGTGGACGCCTGGCGCGCCCGTGCGCAGTCGACCGTCGACAACGCCCTGATGCGCTACTTCATCATCCACGCCCACAGGCTGCTGGACCCGGATTCGGACGAGCACGCCGAGGACCAAGCCCACTGACCTACTCGCGGCGCAGCAGGGTGTCCGTCAGGGCGCGGCCCCACATGCTGGACCGGAAGTCCGCCTTGATGGCGTCCGGGTCGTAGGCGGGACTGTCGACCCACTGCAGGAAGGTCTGTCCGGCCGGCTCCCCTTCGGCGAGATAGCGCTCGAAGGTGTAGTCCAGCACGCCGGTCTTGCCGGCCTTTACGTGCAGGTACTTCAGGCTGAGCTGGTCCAGCGCCTCACGGATCGGCACGCCCTTGCGGAAGTGCAGGTAGAGCACGCTCATGATCCCCGCCCTGTCCGCACCGGACTTGCAGTGCATGAGGGCCGGGTATTCGAGGCTCTCGAAGAGGGCCTTGGCCCCATGCACCCGGGCGCGGCTGGGGACCTCCCGGGAGGTGATGGTGAAGTCCACCAGGTTCAGTCCGAGGCGGGCGCAGGCCTCCTTCTCCAGGGCGTAGAAGCTGGCGTCGAACCCCCCGCGAAGGTTGACGATGGTGCGGATCCCCTTCGCCTTCCAGGCCTCCAGCTGGAAGGGCCACGGCTGGTTGGCCCGGAAAAGCTCCTCGGAAACGGCGTGGGCGTTGGAGAACCGCAGGCGCAGGAAGGCGTGGTCCCTGAGGAGATAGTCGAGGTAGGCTCTACGCCGCCCCTTCGGCGTGGTGAGGTCATAGTCCGCCAAGACGGGGCTCCTGCGTGTGGGCCCTATCTAGGGCGCCGGCGCCGCACCGCAAAGCCCGCCGACATCCGGCTCCCGGGCGGCATCTTGACTTCCCCGGCCCAACAGCCGACCCCAGCAGGATGAACGCTCAGGCCGATCCGGACCGGCTTTCCAGCCGCGAGGTCCTTGCAAGGACCTGGCGCGTCTACCTCGCGCCCCGCTGGCCGGGCCTTGCCCTGGCGGCGCTCGCCGCAGTGGCCGTCGCGGTGCTCAGCGCCAAGCTGGTCCAGATTCTCGAGCCGGCGATCAACGACCTCCTGGGTACACCCAAGCCGGGCGCCCTCCTGGTCATCCCCCTGACCATCGCCGGCCTCGCCATCGCCCGGGGACTGGCCCAGGTGCTCCAGGCGACCCTGGTCAACCGGATTGGCAACGCCGTCGTCGGGGACGTCCAGGTCCAGCTCTTCGGCCGGCTGGTGCGCGCCGACCTGGCCCGGCTCCGGTCCCAGCACTCGGGGTCCTTCGTCTCCTCGGTCCTCTACGACGCCGGGCTCATCCGGGAGGCGGCCACCGCCGGTCTGATCAACTACACCCAGCACGCCCTGACGGTGGTCGGGGCGATCAGCGTCATGGTCTCCAACGACCTGGTTCTGTCCCTCGCCCTGGTGGTCGCCGCCCCGGTGGCGAGCCTGATCATGCGGCGCTACGCCCGGCGATCCTCCCGGGCGGCCCAGGGCGCCATGGCCGAGACCTCGGCCCTGTCCACCGCCATCATGGAAAGCCTGGACGGGGTCCGGGTGGTCAAGATCGAGAACCGGGAGGCCTTCGAGGAAGCCCGCGTCGCCGAAGTGGTGCAGCGCCGCCAGGCCTTCCTCGTGCGCGGCGCCAACGCCCGGGCCCGGGCCGCGCCCGCCACCGAGACCCTGATGACCCTGATCACCGCCGCCGTGATGGCCTGGGCGGGCCTGCGGTCGCAGGACGGCGGGATGAACCCCGGCGCCTTCGTGGCCTTCATCGGCGCCCTGGCCCTGGCCTCCCAGTCGCTGCGCCAGCTGGCCAATCTCCAGACCGTGTTCTCGGAGGGCCTGTCGGCGGCCAGGCGTCTTTACGCCGCCCTCGATGTGGAGCCTGAGGTCGGGGACCGGCCGGGGGCAGTGGAGACTCCCCGGGGCGAAGGGCGTGTGGCCTTCGAGGACGTCCGGTTCGCCTATGGCGAGGGTCCGGAGGTCCTGTCGGGGGTCAGCCTGGCCGTGGAAAGGGGAGAGACCGTGGCCCTGGTCGGGCCCTCGGGCGGGGGCAAGTCGACCTTGCTCAACCTCATTCCGCGCTTCTATGACGTGACCGGGGGCCGGGTGACCCTCGATGGACGCGACGTCCGCGACCTGACCCTGGCCTCCCTTCGCCAGAGGATCGCCCTGGTCACCCAGGAACCCTTCCTGTTCGACGACACCATCCGGGCGAACATCGCCTACGCCCGGCCAGCCGCCGGTCAGGATGAGATCGAGGCCGCCGCCCGGGCCGCAGCCGCCCACGACTTCATCCTCGCCTTGCCGCAGGGCTACGACACGCCGGCCGGCGAGGCGGGCCTGAGGCTGTCCGGCGGCCAGCGGCAGCGCATCGCCATCGCCCGGGCCTTCCTGAAGGACGCGCCCATCCTGCTCCTGGACGAAGCCACCAGCGCCCTCGACGTGGAGAGCGAGGCCCAGGTCCAGGCCGCCCTGGCTCGGCTGATGGAGGGACGCACGACACTGCTGATCGCCCACCGTCTCTCGACCGTACGCAACGCCGACCGCATCTACGTCCTGGACCGGGGCCGCATCGCCGAGAGCGGGACCCACGACGCCCTGGTGGCGGCGGGCGGCCTCTACGCCCGGCTGGCGGGCGCCGCCGACCTCGAGACCCTGGAGGCCGCGCCATGAAGGGCCTGCTGCGCCGACCCTGGGTCCAGGCGGTCCTCGGGCGGATCCTCGCCGGCTATCTCATCCTGATCCGCCGCACCACGCGCTGGCGGCACGAGGGCCTGGAGGCCCTGGAGCCGATGTTCGCCTCCGGGCAGGGGGCCATCGGCCTGTTCTGGCACGGGCGGATCCCCATCTGCCTGGGCATGGCCGGGACCTGGTGGCGGAAGGACAGCCGGCGCTGCCTGGTGTCCCCCTCCTCCGACGGCGAGTTCGTGGCCCTGGCCCTGGAGTACGCAGGCTTCCCCGCCATCCGCATGTCCACCGCCAAGAAGGGGGACTCGGCCAAGGCCCGCGCCGCCGTGGCGGCCTTCCGCGAAGCGGTCCAGCAGGTGGCCGGCGGCGGCGTCCTGATCATCACGCCGGATGGCCCGCGCGGCCCGAACGAGGAGATCGCCGCCGGCGCCCTGCAGATCGCCAGGCGCACGGGCGCGCCCATCTTCCTCACCGGCCTCGCGGTCTCCCCGTCCCTGCAGCTGGAGAGCCTCTGGGACCGGGTGATGGTCGCCGCCCCCTTCGGCAGGGGGGTCTGCGTCTGGGAGGGCCCCTTCCACGTCCCCGCCGACGCCGGCGAGGCCGAGATCGACCGGCTGCGGGCCGACTGGTCCGCCCGGATGTCGGCCGCCACGCGCCGGGCGGAGACCCTGGTGGGCCGCGGCCCGGTTGATCCCTCGGCCGGCGGGTGAGACACAGCACCCATGCCGCACGATCACGCCAACCACGATCATGATCATGATCACGATCGCGACCATGATCACCCGGGTCCGGACGCCTGGCGCGGACCTCACGCGCACCCCCACCCGGGACACGGGCGTCACGGGCACCACGGGCATCACGGGCATGGGCATGGGCATGGTCACCATGGACATGCGCCCAGGGATTTTGGCGGCGCCTTCGCCATCGGGATCCTGCTCAACGCCGGGTTCGTCGCCGTCGAGGCTGGTGTCGGGATCGTCTCGGGCTCCCTGGCCCTCCTCGCAGACGCGGGCCACAACGCCGCTGATGTCCTGTCCCTGATCCTCGCCTGGGGGGCCACCGTCCTGGCGCGGCGCCCTCCCGGGGCCCGCCACACCTACGGCCTGGGGAAGGCCACGGTCATGGCTTCGGTCACCAACGGCGTGCTCCTGGTCGCGGCCGTGGGGGCCATCGGCTGGGAGGCGGTCCAGCGGCTGTCGGCGCCGGGTCCCGTCGCCGCCTGGCCCGTGCTGGTGACCGCCGCCATCGGGGTGGTGATCAACACCCTGACCGCCCTGCTCTTCCTGCGTGGGCAGCACGACCTGAATGTGAGGGGAGCCTTCCTGCACATGCTGGCCGACGCCGGCGTCTCGGCGGCGGTGGTGGTCTCTGCGGGCCTGATGCTGCTGACAGGCGGGCTGGAGTGGCTGGACCCGGTCCTCAGCCTGGTCATCGTGGCGGTGATCCTGTCGGGGGCCTGGGGGCTGCTCCGGGACTCCACGGCCATGGCCATGGACGCCGCCCCGCCCGGAATCGACGTGACGGCTGTCCGGGACTGGCTCGCCGCCCGGCCCGGGGTGACCGAGGTCCACGACCTCCACGTCTGGTCCCTGTCCACCACGCGGACGGCCCTGACCGCCCATCTCGTCCGGCCGTCCGGGGAGGCGCCGGACGCCTTCCTCTCCGGGACGGCCCACGGCCTGTCGGAGACCTTCGGGATCGACCACGCCACCCTCCAGGTCGAGGCCGGGGAGATGGACTGCGACCTGGCGCCCGACGGGGTGGTGTGACCGTCCCCCTCGCCCTCTACGCCCTGGTCTCGCGCCTGGCCGAGCCCCTGGCGCCCCTCGTCCTGCGCAGGCGCGCAGCGGCGGGCCGCGAGGATCCCGACCGGATCGACGAGCGGCTGGGCCGGGCCGGCCGGTCCCGGCCGGAGGGGCCACTGGTCTGGCTCCATGGCGTCAGCGTCGGCGAGACCTTGTCCCTCCTGGCCCTGGTTGAGGGGCTCGGGACCCGTCGCCCGGACATCGCCCTCCTGGTCACCTCGGGCACGAGGACCTCCGCCGACCTCCTCGCCCGCCGGCTGCCCGCCAGGGTGATCCACCAGTACGTCCCGGTGGATGGACCCCGTGCGGTCCGCCGCTTCCTGGACCACTGGCGACCGGACCTGGGGATCCTCGCCGAGAGTGAACTCTGGCCCAACCTCGTGCTGGGCGCCCGCCGGCGCGGGACCCGGCTGGCCCTGGTCTCGGCCCGGATCACCGAGGGAACGGCCAGGACCTGGCGCCGGGTCCCCGCCACGGCCCGGCGCCTCCTGGAGGCCTTTGAGCGAATCCTGCCCCAGGACCGGGCCTCCGCCGCCCGGCTTTCCGGCCTGGGCGCCGCCTGTGGCCGGGAGCTGAACCTGAAGCGCGCCGGCGCGCCCCTGCCCTTCGATCCCGCAGAACTGGAGCGGCTGAGAGGGGTGACGGCGGGGCGGCCGGTGATCCTGGCCGCCAGCACCCACCCGGGCGAGGAAGCCCTGGTCACCCAGGCGGCGGAGGGTCTCGGCGCCCTGGTCATCCTGGCCCCGCGCCATCCCGAACGGGGAGCGGAGATCGCCGGGTCCCTGGGGGCGCCCCGCAGGGCGCTCGGGCAGTCTCCCGGCCCGGCGGACCCGGCCTGGATCGCCGACACCCTGGGCGAGATGGGCCTCTTCTTCCGGCTGGCCGACCTGGTGGTGATGGGCGGCAGCTTTCCGGGAGGGATCGGCGGCCACAATCCCCTGGAGCCGGCGCGCCTGGGCGCACCCGTCCTCACCGGCCCCGACATCGCCAACGCCGCCGACGTCTATGGCGAAATGTTCGATGAGGCCTGCGCCCTCCCCGCCCGCGACGCTGCGGACCTCAGGCGGAAGCTTGCGGGCCTCCTCGCCGACCCGGTCCTGCGGCGACGGATGCGCGAGGCGGCCCTGGCCTATGCCGGCCGCCAGGGCCAGGCCCTCGAGGACGCCCTCGACGACCTCGCGCCCCTGTTGCCCCCGCCGGAGGCCGCCAGATGAAGCTGCCGACGCCTCGCTGGTGGTACGTGCGCGAGGGCCGGCCGGGCCCGCTCCTGCACCTGCTCCTGACCCCCCTGTCCTGGCTCTGGTCGACGGCGACCGCCCGCCGGATCGCCCGCGGCCAGCCAGTCGATCCCGGGATCCCGGTGATCTGCGTGGGCAACCTGACCCTGGGCGGGACGGGCAAGACCCCCATTGTCGCCACCCTGGCCCGCAGACTGGCCGATACCGGGTGGCGGCCGGCCATCCTGTCCCGGGGATACGGCGGCAGCCTCAAGGGCCCGGTCCGCGTGGATCCGCTGCGGCATGGCGCCGAGGCGTCGGGGGACGAGCCCCTCATGCTGGCCCGGGCCCTGCCGGGGATCGCCGTCTGGGTCGCCAGGGACCGGGCGGCGGGCGCCCTGGCCGCAGCGCGGGACGGCGCCAGCGTCATCCTCCTCGACGACGGGCACCAGAACCCCTCGGTGCGGAAGTCCCTGTCCCTGGTGGTCAGCGACGGCGAGACCCGGGACGGCGAGTGGCCCCTGGGCGATGGCGGCGTGTTTCCGGCTGGTCCCCTTCGGGAACCCCTCGCCGCGGGCCTGGCCCGCGCGGACGCCGTGATCCTGCTCCTGCCCGCCGATCTCGGGGCGCCGGACCCCGATCTCGTCGCGGCCTTTGCAGGCCCGGCCCTGCTGACGGCGCGGCTGGTCCCCGAGGCGCCGCCCCCGGGCGGACCCCAGGTCGGCTTCGCCGGCGTCGGGAAGCCCTGGAAGGTGGAGCGGGCCCTCAGGGCGGCCGGCTGCGACCTGGTCGACTTCGCCGCCTTCCCCGATCACGCGCCCTGGACCCCGGCCCGGCTGGAGGCGCTGGAGGACCTGGCCGCCGCGCATGGCGCTGGCCTTGTGACGACGTCGAAGGACTGGGTGCGCCTGCCTCCCGCCTGGCGTGCGAAGGTCACGCCCTGGCCCGTGCAGGCGGTGTTCGACGATCCGGTGGCGCTGGACGCCCTGCTGGAACGCCTGACCCGCCCCTGAACCCGGTCAGGCTCCGGCGCGCTGGGCGAAGTGCCAGGCCGCCGTGGCCAGCTGGGGCACCCGCTCTTCCATGGCGGCGGCCTGGGGGCTGTTGGCCGTGCCATCCCGGGCCCGGCCGACAATGCCCTGGCAGATGCCGGCCAGTCGGAAGAGGTTGTAGGCGAAGAACCAGTCCACGTTCGGGACCTCGGAGCGCCCGGTAAGCCGGCAGTATTCCGCCACGGTCTCCTCGACGGTGGGAATGCCGTGCGCCGTAAGGTCCGGGATGCCGGCGATGGTCCCGTTCACCCAGTGCATCAGGAAGTAGGTGAAGTCGGCCATGGGATCGCCCAGGGTCGACAGTTCCCAGTCGAGGACCGCGGCGACCCGCGGCTCGGTGGGATGCAGCACCATGTTGTCCAGCCGGTAGTCGCCGTGCACGACCGTGTTGCGGTCCTGGTGCGGCAGGGTCCGGGGAAGCCACTCCATCAGCCGCTCCATGGTGTCGAGCTTGACGGTCTCGGAGGCGCGGTACTGCTTGGTCCAGCGGTCGACCTGCCGGCCCATGTAGTTGCCGGGCTTGCCGAAGTCGGACAGGCCCACGGCCTCGACATCGGTGTTGTGCAGGTCGGCCAGGGTCTTGATCTTGGCCATGTAGATGGCCCGGCGCTCGGCGGGCTCGTACTGGGGCAGGGTCTGGTCCCACAGTATACGGCCCTCGACCATGTCCATCACGTAGAACCAGGTGCCGATCACCGACTCGTCCGTGCACAGGCCGTAGGAGCGGGCCACCGGGAAGCCGGTTGGGTAGAGGGCGGTGATGACCTTGTACTCGCGGTCGACGGCATGGGCCGAGGGCAGGAGCTTGCCCGGCGGCTTGCGGCGCATGACGTACTTCTTGCCCGGGGTCACCAGCTGGTAGGTCGGATTGGACTGGCCGCCCTTGAACTGTCGGACTTCCAGCGGCCCCTCGTAGCCCTCGACATTGGCCTGCATCCAGGCGGCCAGGGAGGTCTCGTCGAAGCGGTGCGAATCAACCACCGGCTTGGTGCCGGTGTTGGCGACCTCGCGTTCCTGTTCCGGCGTCATGGCCATGGCCTTCGCTCCCCTGAATGCCCTTGTCTTGGGGCGAAGTCTTACCGAACGGGGGGGGCCTGCGGCAAGCGCGGTCACGCCGGGGCGGCGGACCGGAATTCATTAACCGTCGGTGGGTAAGGAGGGACACAGGTAGAGGCCCAGATTTCCGGGGGATTCCGCATGGCCAACTATGTCTTCGAGACCCTGACGCCCGAGCAGGCCGCGGGCTTCCAGCCGACGGACACCCTGACCTTCTCTACGCCCGGCGCCACCGCACGGGCCGTGGCGGTGACCCTGGTCCCCTATGTGGCGCCCAACTTCTTCCTGGGCCTGGTCGGATCAACACCCTCGGTCACCCTCAGCTTCGCCGGCAAGACCCTGGTCTTCAATGGCGCAGGGCCCACGCCTCCCGGCATCGCCGGGCTTGGCGCGACGGCAGGCCAGATCACCTTTCCCGACGGGTCCCGTCTCTTCATCGGCGGACTGGGCGCCGACTCGGTCTCGGGCGGAGCCACGCCGGACGCCCTCTATGGCGGCGATGGCGCCGACACGCTGGTGGGGCTGGATGGCGATGACGTCCTGCAGGGCAACCAGGGCAATGACAGCCTCTCCGGAGGCAGCGGAGCCGACACCCTGCTGGGCGGCCAGGGCGACGACACCCTGGCCCTGGGCGACGGGCTCAACTCCGGCCAGGGCAACCTCGGGCAGGACACTCTGATCGGCGGCACGGGCGCGGACACCCTGCTGGGCGGCCAGGGCAATGACAGCCTGACGGGCGGCGGCGGCGGCGACTACCTGGCCGGCGACCTGGGCGACGACAGCCTCTCGGGAACCACTGCGGCGGACCAGCTGTTCGGTGGAGAGGGCAACGACCTGCTCCTGGGGGCTGGCGGCTCCGACATCGCGAACGGCAACCAGGGCGCCGACACCCTGGTGGGGGCGACCGGGAGCGACAGCCTGCTGGGCGGTCAGGGGGATGACAGCATCGTCGCCGACGCCGGAACCAATTACGCGCACGGCAATCTTGGCAATGACGTCATCACCGCCCTCGGCGGGGCCGATACGCTCCTCGGCGGGCAGGGCAATGACAGCCTCTCGGGCGGGGATGGCGCCAACTACCTGTCGGGAGACCTCGGCGACGATTCCGTCACCGCCGGGACGGGCGCCGACTCCTTGGTGGGGGCGAACGGCGCAGACACCCTCCTGGGCGGAGGCGGCGCGGACACCCTGGACGGGGGCGCCGGCAATGACCACCTCGTCGCGGGATCGGCGGCGGACCGAATCCTCTCAGGCGCCGGGGACGACAGCGTCAGCGACGCGGGCGGCGCCAACCTCATCTTCCTGGGCGACGGGGCCGATACCCTCTTCACGGGCGCAGGCGGGGACACGGTCTCGGCGGAGACCGGCGCGGACAGCATCCTGGCGGGCGCGGGGGACAACAGCATCCTGGGCGGCGAGGGCTCGGACACCGTCGCCGCAGGCGGCGGGGCCGACAGCCTGCTCGGGGGCGAGGGCGACGACAGCCTGATGGCGGGCGGCGGCGCGGACTCCCTGGACGGTGGTGCAGGGAACGACACCCTGGCCCAGTCCATGATCTCGGCGGGCGTCGCGACCCTCATCGGCGACCTGGGCGACGACGCCTTCGACCTGACAGGCTCGGTGGGCGGATCCTCGGTCCTGTCCGACGGCGGCGCGGGTGCAGACAGCCTCCTGGGCGCCGGCGGCATCGACTACTTCATCGGCGGTTCAGGCGCCGACACGGCCGTCTCCGGCGGCGGGGCCGACACCCTGGTGGGCGGCGACGACACCGACAGCCTCATGGGCGGGGCGGGGTCGTCCAGCCTGGCCGGCGACGGCGGGGCCGACACCCTGGCCGGCGGCGCGGGGGCGGAGACCGCCAGCGGGGGCTCAGGGGCGGACATCCTCTCGACCGGCGGCGGCTCCGACAGCCTGTCCGGGGGCGACGACACCGACAGCCTGGCCGGCGGCGCGGGCTCGGCCACACTGTCCGGGGACGCCGGCGGCGACACCCTGGCGGGCGGCGCCGGGGCGGAGTCCCTGATCGGCGGCGCCGGCTCGGACGTGATCTCCAGCGGCGGCGGCGCCGACACCCTCAGCGGGGGTGCGGACGGCGACAGCCTGGTCGGCGGCGCCGGGGCCTCCAGTCTCTTCGGGGACGACGGCGCCGACACCGTCGCGGGCGGCGGCGGGGCGGAAACCCTCAATGGCGGCTCGGGGCAGGACCTGCTGGCCGGCGGCTCCGGGGCCGACGTCTTCGTCTTTGCGACCGCCGCCTCCACGGCCACGGCCCGGGACGTCATCAGCGACTTCACCGCAGGCACGGACAGGATCTCCTTTGGCCTGGGTGCGACGAACAGCGGCACAGGCCCGGCCGGCTTCAGCGCACAGGCCGACGCCGCCTCCTACGCCGCGGCCCAGGCGGCGGCGGCGGCGGTCATCTCCGCCGGAACGGATGACGTCGTGGCCGTCCGTGACACGGGCGCCAGCCTGACCTACGTCTTCGCGGACACCGATGGAGACAACGCCATCGACACGGTCCTGGAGATCACCGGCCTGGTCACCCTGGCCCAGTCCGACTTCGTCGGCTGAAGCCGGCTCAGGCCCTCGGGGCCAGGGCGCGCCAGCCGATGTCGGTGCGATGGAAACTCTCGGGCCAGTCGATGCGGGCGATGGCGGCGTAGGCGCGCGCCCGGGCCGTCTCCAGGTCCAGCCCTCGGGCGCAGATGTTCAGGACCCGCCCGCCCGCAGCCCGCAGCACGCCGTCGGCGTCCCGGGTGGTCCCGGCGTGGAAGACCGCCACGTCCGGGCCGAAGTCCTGTTCCGCGCCCAATATGGCTGACCCGGTCCGAGGCGCGTCCGGATACCCCTCCGCCGCCATGACCACGCAGATCGCCACCTCGTCCCGCCAGACCGGGTCCGGCAGGTCGGCCAGGGTCCCGTTGGCGCAGGCGGCCAGGTAGGGCACCAGGTCGCTCTCCAGGCGCAGCATCAGCACCTGGCACTCCGGATCCCCGAAGCGGGCGTTGAACTCCACCAGCCGCGGGCCCTCCGCCGTGGCCATCAGCTCCACGAACAGGGCGCCGCGGTAGGGCGAGCCCTCGGCGGCGATGCCCTCCAGGGCCGGGACCGCCAGCCGGGTCATGACCTGGTCGACGAGGGCGCCGGTGAAGACGGGCGCGGGCGAGTAGGTTCCCATGCCGCCGGTGTTCGGACCCTTCTCTCCGTCGTAGGCGCGCTTGTGGTCCTGGGCGGCGCCGAAGAAGCGCACCGTCGCGCCGTCGGACAGGACGAAGAGCGAGCCGATCTCGCCCACCAGGAACTCCTCGATGACCACCCGGGCGCCGGCGGCGCCGAAACGTCCCCCCAGGGCGTCATCGATGGCCGCCTCGGCGGTCGCCCGGTCCGCCGCCACGGTGACGCCCTTGCCGGCGGCCAGGCCATCGGCCTTGACCACGTAGGGGGGCGAGAACCGGTCCAGGGCGGCCCGCGCCGAGGCGGCGTCCTCGCTGACCACCCAGGCCGCGGTGGGCAGGTCATGTCGGTCGCAGAAGGCCTTCGTGAAGGCCTTGGAGCTCTCCAGCCGCCCGGCGGCGGCGACGGGGCCGAAACAGGGGATGCCCGCGAGGGCCAGGGCGTCGGCGAGGCCGGCCTCGACCGAGGACTCGGGTCCGATGACCACCAGGTCGGCGGCGATCTCCCGGGCCAGGGCGACCAGGGCCTCGACCTCGGTGGGCTTGACCGGGGCCAACTCGCCCAGGGTCGACATTCCGGGGTTCCCGGGCGCCATGACGAGCCGGCGGGTCAGGGGAGAGGCGGCGATCTTCCAGGCCAGGGCGTGCTCGCGCCCGCCGGACCCGACGAGAAGGATGTTCATGGCCCGCCTTTGGCGCGGCCGGGCCGCAAGGTCAATCGGCCCCGACCTTCCGGCGGTCGACCTCGAGGGCGTAGCCGGCCGACCGGACCGTCCGGATGGGGTCAAAGCCCGGGGCGCCCTTTGACAGGGCCTTGCGAAGCCGGCCGATGTGGACATCCACGGTCCGGGCCTCGACATAGACGTCCGAGCCCCAGACCGCGTCCAGCAGCTGCTCGCGGCTGAACACCCGGCCCGGGTTCTGCATGAAGAAGTCGAGCAGCCGGAACTCGGTGGGACCCAGGTGGATTTCCTCGCCGTCCCGTGTGACCCGGTGCGCCGACCGGTCCAGGGCCAGGGCGCCGCGCACCACCACGTCCTCGGCGAGGCCGGGCCGGAGCCGCCGCAGCACGGCGCGGATGCGGGCCGCCAGCTCGGTCACGGCGAAGGGCTTGACCACATAGTCGTCGGCCCCGGTGTCCAGGCCGCGGATCCGGTCGCTTTCCTCGCCCCGGGCCGTCAGCATGATGATCGGCACGTTGCGGCTCTGCGGTCGCTGGCGCAGCCGCCGGCAGACCTCGATGCCCGAGACCTTGGGCAGCATCCAGTCCAGGACGACGAGGTCCGGAAGCGCCTCCTCGGACTGGATCAGGGCCTCTTCACCGTCCGTGGCCAGGGACACAGCATAGCCCTCGCGCTCGAGGTTGTAGCGCAGCAGGGTTCCGAGGGCGTCGTCGTCCTCCACCACCAGGATCCGGGGGTTCATCGACATGGGATCACGCCCTCAGGTCGTCAGCCCGGGGCCGATCCGCCGGGCTGGTCTGCTCGCCGGTGATCTCGTAGTGGACGATCTCGGCGATGTTGGTGGCGTGGTCGCCGATCCGCTCCAGGTTCTTGGCCACGAACAGAAGGTGGGCGCAGGGCGTGATCGTCCGCGGATCTCCCATCATGTAGGTCAGAAGTTCGCGGAAGAGGCTGTTGTAGTGCTCGTCGACCTCCTCGTCGCGCCGCCAGACCTCCATGGCCCGCTCGGCGTCGTTCGAGATGTAGGCGTCCAGGACCTCCTTCAGCCGGGCCTCGACCAGCCGGCCCATCCGCTCGATGGAGCGGTTCAGGGTCGGCATGGGCTCGATCTCGGACA